>CAZDHT010000074.1:0-20383 GCA_964505325.1 uncultured Planctomycetota bacterium
GCCCGCTGGACCCCGCCTGAAGGCGGGGCCTATTCTCGGAGCTGTCGCTCCTCGCGCGGCTGGAACAAATAGTAGTAGTGTACCTCGCCCATCGTCTTCAGTGGCTTGAGTTGCCCCCCTATCCAAGGAACATCCTGGATGCTCGCCGCAGAACCCACCTCTGAGCGGAATCGACCCAGCCACAGAACGTAAGCCGCGACGGCGGCCAACACCGCCCCGATCACAATGCCCCATCTCTTCCGCCTGCTCATGGCTCGTCCTGCTCCCGCCGGGTGTTCTTCAATGCGTCGATGGCGGCCGGATCAGCGGTGGCCGTCCCCTGTTGCGAGTCGTGCCGCCCTCTACTCTAGTCTACGCCATGACCCGGCCGATTTCCTCATATTTCCGGCACGCAGAGCGCGCGGTCGATTGTGCTTGAAAGGCGGGATGATTGCTGATATATTCCCGCCCCTGTGGCCGCCGGGAAGGAGACAGGAATGAGTTGGGAGAAGCCGCCGAACGAGCCCCGTCCGCCGCGGGGCAAGCGGTCGGGCGTCCGCACCATCCTGGCGATCGCGCCGCACCCCGACGACGCCGAGCTGGGCATCGGGGGCGCGCTGCTCACACTGGCCGCCGCCGGGCATACGGTCCATATGCTGGACATGACCAACGGCGAGCCGACCCCGCGCGGCGATCCGGAGACGCGGGCGAGGGAATCGGCCAGGGCGGCGGAGATTCTCGGCGTCGCCAGCCGCACCACGCTCGACCTGCCCAACCGCTACGTGATGGACAGCATCGAGGCCCGCACCAAGGTCGCCGAGGTAATCCGCAGGATCAAGCCCGACCTGCTGCTCGTCCCGTACTGGGTGGACGCCCATCCCGACCACGTGCAGACCTCGCACATCTGTGACGCGGCGCGGTTCCAGGCGAAGCTCACCAAGACGGACATGGCGGGCGACCCGTGGTACCCGGCGAAGATCTTCTATTACCTGTGCTCGCACCTGCGGATTGCGTTCCCCGCCAGTTTCATCGTCGACGTGTCCGAGCACTTCGCGCGGAAGATCGACGCGGCGAAGGCGTATGTCTCGCAGTTCGAGGTGGAGGGGGAATGGCCGGTGATCGACCTGGTGACCAGGTACGCGGCGTATTTCGGCGCGCTCATCCACGCCGACTACGGCGAGCCGCTCCTCTCGCGCGAGCCGATCGGCGTGACGGACATACGGGATATCATTTGAGACAATGACGAATGTCGAATGAGGGGGCAGTGCGGGGGGTAGGGCAAGAGCACGAGTAAGGGGAGGAGTAAGAGTACGAGTACGAGCAAGAGTAAGAGTAAGAGCAAGAGTAAGAGTAGGAGTAAGAGTGGGAGCAAGCGGACGAGAGGGTGACGCGGGACAGACGCTGAGCGAGCAGATTCTCAGCAGCAAGTGCGACGCGACGGTCAAGGCGGATGATTTCATCGTCGCCCGGACCGACGTCTGCCTGGCGCAGGACACGACCGGACCGCTCACCGTCCGGCAGTTCGAGGCCGTCGGGTTCAGCTCGGTGGCGCGGCCAGAGGCGACGATGTTCTTCCTCGACCACGCCGCGCCCAGCCCCCGGCGTGAGTTGTCGAACGACCACATCACCCTGCGGAGCTTCGCCAGCACCTATGGCTGCCGGCTGGTCGACATCGGTGAGGGCATCTGCCACCAGATCGCGGCCGAGGACCACGTCAAGCCGGGCGACCTGGAGGTAGGCGCGGATTCGCACACCTGCACGGGCGGAGCGCTCGGTGCTTTCGCCACCGGGATGGGCAGCACCGACGTGGCGATGGCCATCGCATTGGGCAAGACGTGGCTCCGCGTCCCGCGGACGTTCAAGGTCCACGTGACCGGCGAGATGCCGGCGCGCGTCTGCTCGAAGGACCTGATGCTTCATCTCATCGGCATGCTCGGCGCCGACGGCGCCACGTACAAGGCACTCGAGTTCTGCGGGCCGACCATCGACGCGATGCCGATGTCGGAACGGCTCACTCTGGCGAACATGGCCGTCGAGGCCGGCGCCAAGACGGGGCTGTGCGCGTCGGACGAGATCACGCGCGAGTTCCTGGCCGCACACGGCCGGGAGCGGGACTTCAGAGAGATGCGAGCGGACGCCGACGCGGAGTACGAGCGGGTCATCGAGATCGACGTGGCCGGCCTCGTGCCCATGGTGGCGTTCCCGCACACGGTCGACAACACGAAGCGCATCGGCGAGGCCGGCGAGGTCGCAATCGAGCAGGTGTTCATCGGCAGTTGCACGAACGGGCGGCTGGAGGACCTGCGGGTCGTCGCGGGCATGGTCAAGGGCAAGCGGCGTGCGAAGGGAACGCGCGTCATCGTGACGCCCGCATCGCCGCGGGTGTTGCGGGGCGCGCTCGACGAGGGCATCGTCACCACCCTGGTCGACTTCGGCGCCACCGTGACGACGCCCGGCTGCGGCGCCTGTCTCGGCGTGCACGGCGGGATCCTCGGCGACGGCGAGTCCTGCCTGGCGACGACGAACCGCAACTTCAAGGGCCGGATGGGCAACCCCGATGGGTTCATCTATCTGGCGTCGCCGGCGACCGCGGCAGCGACCGCCATCAACGGCAAGATCAGCGACCCACGGGAGATGGTGTAAGAAATGAACTCGTTTCCCCTTTTTCCCTTTTCCCCTTTTTCCCACTTTACACAGGGTCGCAAATGATGACCGGCAAGGCGTGGAAGTTTGGTGACGGCATCTCGACGGATCTGATTTGTCCGGGGCGGCTTGCACATCTCCGCTCCAATCTGCCGGAGCTGGCGAAGCACGTGCTGGAGGACGCCGATCCGGAGTTCGCGTCGAAGGTGAGCGAGGGCGATTTTGTGGTCGGCGGGCGGAACTTCGGGCTCGGCTCGAGCCGCGAGCACGCACCGGCCATCATCAAGCTGGCCGGGGTCCGCGCCGTCATCGCCAAATCATTCGCGCGCATCTTCTTCCGCAACTGCATCAACGTCGGCCTGCCCGCCATCGAGCTCGATACCGACCGGATCGGCCCGGGCGACGAGTTGAGCTTGGACTTGGAGGCCGGCGTGCTGAAGAACGTCACCCAGGGCGCCGAGCTGAGCTTTCCGCCGCTGCCGCCGGTGATGCGCCGGATCCTGGACGACGGCGGCCTGGCCGAGCACATCAGGAAGCACGGCGACTTCGAGCTGACCGGACAAAAGTAGACGCTGATTCGCACTGATTCCTGGCGATCAGTCACATCAGTGGCCATCGGTGTCAAGAGGAAGCAAGCACGAACGCGTTCAAGACATACCGCGAGGCGCTCGACTACCTCTTCCACTTCACCGACTATGAGCGCATGCACCGCGTCACCAAGGCCACGTCGGTCTTCGGCCTTTCGCGGATGAACAAGCTGCTCGAGCACTGCGGCAACCCTCATCTCGATCTTCGGGCGGCGCACATCGCGGGCACGAAAGGCAAGGGCTCGACCGCCGCCATGCTCGCCTCCGTGCTCGCCGAGGCCGGCTACACGGTTGGCCTTTACACCTCTCCGCACATCTACGACATCCGCGAGCGGATCCAGATCAACGGCGAATGGATCGGCGAGGACGACGTCACGCGGCACCTCAACAACCTGTACGACTACCTGGAAGAGGCGCGTCCCGGCGGCGACACCTACGCGCCGACGTTCTTCGAGACGTTCACCGTGATTGCGTTTCTGCACTTCCTGGAGCGAAACGTCCACGCCGCCGTCGTCGAGGTCGGCCTTGGCGGGCGGCTCGACGCGACCAACGTGCTCCGGCCCGATGCGTGCGCCATCACCCCGGTCAGCTTCGATCACACCGAGAAGCTGGGCCCCGAGCTCCCCAAGATCGCGTGGGAGAAGGCGGGCATCATCAAGCCCGGCGTGCCGGTCGTGTCGGGCGTGCAGCGGCCCGAGGCGCTGGACGTCATTCGCGCGAGGTGCGCGGAGCTCGACGCGCCGCTCCGGGTGGTCGGCGACGACATCACCGTCGCAGCGGGAGCCGGCGGCTTGTTCTCGGTGAAGACGTGGCGGCGCCGGCTCGACGGGCTGACCGTGCCGCTCGTCGGCCGGCACCAGCGCGAGAACGCCGCGGCGGCCATCGGCCTGGCGGAGCTGCTCTGCGAGTGCGGCTTTGACATCAGCGACGGCGACATCCACCGCGGCGTCGCGTCGGTCAAATGGCCCGGCAGGATTCAGACCGTCGCCGGGAGCCCGGAGGTCATCGTGGACGGCGCGCACAATCCGGCCAGCGTCACGGTGCTGACCGATGTACTCGCCGCCTTGCCGAAGAAGAAGACGATCCTCGTGTTCGGCGTCGCCGGCGACAAGGACGTCCCGTCGATGCTCAGGCTCCTCGCCCCGCACGGCGACGAGTTCCTATTCACCAGAACCGGCAACCCGCGCGCCGCCGAGCCGGAGGAGCTGAAAGCGATGCTGGCCGAGATCGACCCGGCAAAGCCCGCGCGAGCGTTGGACACCCCGGCCGACGCGCTCGAAGCAGCCAGGCGTCTGGCGACGCCCGGCGACCGCATCTGCATCACGGGCTCGATGTACCTGGCGGGCGATGTGCTGACGATCATTCAGAAGGGAGCCGATTGATGCCGCGAAAGATCCGGGTCACCATCGTTGGCGGTGGAAGCTGCGCGTGGGCGCCGATGCTCACCCGCGACATCATCCTCACGCCGGGGCTGGAAGACGTTTCGTTCCGCCTGCTCGACATCGACTTGAACGCCGCTGAGATGGCCGCCGCGGTCGGCCGGAGAATGAGCGACGAGTGGGAGCTGGGCGCAACGTTCGCCCCGACCAACAACGAAGCCAAAGCGCTCGACGGCGCCGACTTCGTCATCATCACCATCTCGACCGGCGGGTTCGACGCCATGCACCACGACGTCCACCTGCCCGAAAAGTACGGCATCTACCAGACCGTCGGCGACACCGTCGGCCCCGGCGGCTGGTCACGCTCGCTCCGCAACATCCCCGTCTTCATCCACCTCGCCGCGCAGTTCCGGAAATACTGCCCCCGCGCCGCGATCCTCAATTACACCAACCCGATGTCGGTGCTGACTCGGACCCTCTCGCTGTGCACGGACCAGCCCGTGGTCGGCCTGTGTCACGGGCTGTACGAAAACTACGCGACGCTGCAAAGCATCTTCGGCGTGAAATCCGAGAGCGACGTCAAGGCCAACGTCGCCGGCATCAACCATTTCTTCTGGCTGCTCGGCCTGAAGATCAAGGGCAGGGACGGCTACGCGATGTTGCGGCGCAAGATGCGCGGCGGCAGCTTCGCGGGCCTGGTAACCGAGGCGTACGTCGACGGCGCCGGGTTCCACTCGGACAAGCTCGTCACGTCCGAGCTGCTCGAGCAGTACGGCGTCCTGCCTTACGTCGGCGACCGCCACATCGCCGAGTTCCTCCCGCACTACCTCGCGCCGGACCAGAAGAACATGCGCAAGTACAGATTGGAACGGACCTCCGTGAAGGAACGCCGCGAAAAGAGGAAGCGACGCCGCCGGCTCGTGCGGGCGTGGGCCTCGGGCCGCGAACGGATCGGACGCCGTCGCTCACGCGAGGCGGCGGCCGACATCATCCGCGCCATGACGTTCGGCGAGGACTTCGTCGACGTGATGAACGTGCCCAACCGGGGCCAGGTGAGCAATCTGCCTGCCGGCGCCGTCGTCGAGACCCTCGGCGTGATCAACCGGCTGGGCTTCACGCCGCTCGCCGCGGGCGCATTGCCGCCGAGCATCCTCGATCTCGTCCTCCCGCACGTCCGCAATCAGGAGATGACCGTGCGGGCCGGGATGGAGGGCGACCGGTCCCAGGCGTTCGACGCGCTGATCAACGAGCCCGTTTGCTCCCACCTCACCATCCCGCAGGTCCGCAAGATGGGCGAGGAGCTGATGCACAAGACCCGCCGCTGGCTCCCGCAGTTCTTCGGCCGAAGGGCGCGCTAGCCAGCTTCACCTCTGTCTCCGGTGTTTTCTCGCCAGCGGCGGATGCGCGCGGCGAGGCCGGCGATCAGGGGGACGTGCTCGGGGCGCGAGGCGAGGTTCACGGTCTCAGTGGGATCGGCGTTCAGGTCGTAGAGCTCGTCTTCACCAATGGTGCTGCGGTTGTATTTCCAGCCGTCCTGGGTCACCACCGTGCGGACGGGGTCGGTCACCGACGCGAGGAGCTGCTCTTCGCTGACCTCGTCCTTCATCGCGTCGGGCACGCGGACACTCCCTTTCGATTCGCCGACAACCCCGCTGTTCGGGCCGTTCCACTCGACGAACACGTCGCGATCCGGCTCCGTGGCGTTCTCGGCGCTCGCCCGCAGGCTCAGCCCTTGCAGGTGATCGGGGGTCGGCTGGCCCATCAGGTCGAGCAGCGTCGGGACGAGGTCGATCTGGCTGACCGGGCCGCGCACGTGGCGTGACGTCGCCTGCCCCGGCAGCCGAACGAGCAGCGGCACGCGCACCGCCTCCTCGAACATCGTGCACTTCGCCAGCAGCCGGTGGCTGCCCATCATGTCGCCGTGGTCCGAGGTGTAGACCACGATGGTGTTGTCGCTCAGGCCGCGGTCTTCGAGCGTGCGAAGGATCGTGCCGACGTATGTGTCGACCAGGCTGCACAGGCCCCAGTAGTTGGCGATCATCCGCCGCCAGTCGGCCTCGGTCCGCAGCGGCAGGCCGCTGTGCCCGCGCTCGCAGTAGCCCCGTGCGAAGGCGCGCGTCTTCAGCGGCTGGCTCTCGGTCGGCGCGGGTTCGAAGTTCGCCGGCAGGGTGACGTCCGCCGGATCGTGCTGATCGTCGCGCGGCCCGAACAACGGCATGTGCGGCTCGAGGAAGTTGACGAACAGGCAGAACGGCCGCGCTCGGTTGTCGCGGATGAAGCTCGACGCCTCGCGTGCGAGGAACGCCGGCTTGCTGAACTCTTCGTCATACCGCGCCGTCTCGCCGCGCCTGAACACACCGCCCTCTCGCGGCGTGAAGCCGTTCTCGGCGAGGAAGTGATGGTAGTCGCATCGCAGGCTGCGGTCGCGCCCCTCTGAGTAGTGCGGCGCGTACATGTCCTCGATGCTGACCCATTCGTCGAAGCCGTGCTGGCGGAAGATCTCGTCGCCGAGGTGCCACTTGCCGTGATAGGCCGTGACGTACTCGCCGGGCCGGAGCATCTCGGGGAAGCACAGGCAGTCGGCGGGCAGCGGGATGTTGTTTGCCGTGCAGCCGTTCGTGTGCGGCCAGAGCCCGGTCAGGATGCTCGACCGCGACGGCGTGCAGACCGGCTGTGTCACGTAGGCGCGGTCGAACACCACGCTCTGCCCGGCGAGGCGGTTCAGGTTCGGCGTCTGAATCTTCGTGTTCCCATACGCCGCCATGGTGTCGAAGCGCTGCTCGTCGGTGAAGAGGAAGAGGAGGTTGGGTAACGTCATTCGTCTTGGCTCGCAAATGTCCGTGGTACCTGCCGACAGCCGCGCCTAGCCCAGTCCAAGGAACTTGCGAATGTGCCGGGCAAGTTCGTTCTCTATCTCGGCGTGCCGTGGGACCGGCTGTCGCTGGCCTGTCTTGGGATTGACGTAGATATCGTGGCGGGAGCCGTGCCGCAGGAGGACGCATCCACCACGTTCGAGCTGGCGGATGAACGCTTTGCGTTTCATACTGCGATGGCCTTTTCCCGGTGCTCGTCGGGCACGTCGTCCATCACCATCATCCGAAACGCATCCCGCAGGTTCTCCTCCAGTTCCTTGAGGGTCTTGCCCTGGCTCATGATCTCAGGATGTTCTTTCAGCTTGCCGAGCCAGAGCTTGTCGCCCTTCCAGTAGATCATCGTCATCGTGCTCATGGTTGTCTCCGAATCGACCTCTCCTTATGGTACCCGACGGCCCCCCGCATGACAAGGGAACGGACGCCGGTCCGGAAACGCAAGTAACCGCATCAGCTTCTCGGCCAGACGGTTCAGGTCCGGCGTCTGAATCTTCGCGTTCCCATACGCCGCCATCGTGTCGTAGCGCTGCTCGTCGGTGAAGAGGAAGAGGAGGTTGGGCGGAGGCATCGGATCCTGGCGTGCGCTTGCCTGTCAAGGGTCGTCCGGATGCGCCGGCTCGGCCGGCACCAGTAGCCGATCATGCAGGAATTCGGGGGCGAAGTCAGCTCCGTTCTCCCACACGATGGTCTCCAGTTCGGGATCCACTTTGAAGGCCCCGAATGTCTCCACGTTTCTCAGCGGTTCGAACATCTTGCCGTGCAGTTCGTTGGTCAGGTCGACGAGGCCGTCTGCACCGTCGTTGAACTTGACGCGGATGATGTATCCCCGCACATACTCGGCTTCGACAACATGCAGAATCATCTTCTCACTCCAGTGGCGCGATATAGGCGAGCGGCTCTCGCCGCCGCGCCCGCTCCCAGTCATCCAGGAGCTCGTTGACGTGCAGTTGGCGCCATTCGTTCACCATTGAGAGCGCCCGTCTAGGGAGCGACCCGCGGAGCACCTCGCCCGACCGAAGGTCGATCATCGCCTCATCTCCGCTGTACTTCGCGTGGAAATGGGGCGGCGTGTGGTCCTCCCAATAGAACGCGATAACGATGCCGAAGAATCGACTGACTACCGGCATACCCATATCCTACGTCAGACGCTCCGGCCTTTCAAGCAGGCGGTCGACCTCAGCTCCGGACTAGGTCGATCACGGCGTCGGCGAGGATGTCGCCGGTCTCGGGGGCCATCCGGCTGGGCGGGCCGAACGTGGTCTCGTATCCGCCGCGCCCGAACGCCGCCCTTGTTGGCACATAGCCCAGCATACCGTTCGCGCAGGCGACCACCATCGCCTGCTTCGGCCACGCCGCCTGCTTGATCCGAAGCGCGTACTCGACGAAGTACTCGGCGGGCACGGCAGGGATGACGATGTCGTTCAGGAACAACGCTTGGACCTCCGCCGGCTCGGTCGGCGACTCCCGGTAACGCTCGAGCAGTTGCGGGATCATCCGGTCGTAGATGGCCGAATCAATGAACCGCTGCGCGCCGAACGCCGTGCCCCGCACTTGCTCATCGGTCGGCTCGCGGCGCGGCAGGTCGATCACCTTGGAGCGGCAGCGGAGCGCGACGTCGCTCGTGAACTCCATCTCGTCCAGCGCCGCGGCCACGTGGTCGGCCAACGCTTTGCCGGCCTCTTCCATCGGCCGGTCCTGTCCGGTGGCGGGGTTCGAGGTGTGGACGTTGCCGGCCGCGCCTTGGAGGAAGAGTGTCACAGGACAGCCGCGCGGCGTCATCTCGCGGGCCAGCACCCCCGGCCAGCCGGCGGACAGCGCCCCGCTCGGGCCGTGGTGCGTCGGATGGCACGCGAAGTTGACCAGCACCCCGAGCAGTGGGCCGTCCGCGCTCCGCACGCCCACCACCGCGACCTCGGGATCGATGGGGCTCTCGAAGCACAGTGCGTCCGGGTCGGAGAAACGGCCATGCGTGCGGACCGTGCCGTCGCGCATCACGACGCGGCGGTTGAAGCCGACGTTGAACTCGAACCGGCGGCCGAAGCCGAGCTGCGCCGGCGCCATGCTCGCCAGCGCGTCGCCGAAGACCTCGACGATCTTGCCCAGCAGCGTGGCGACGTACGCATCGTCGCGTTCGACCTCCCCGGCGTTCGCGACGGCCGGCCCGGCGTGGTTGTGCGTGGCCGACACCATCACGTTCTCGCCGGGGAAGCCGTGGGCGGCGGTAATCGCCTCGCGGATCCTCGCCACCAGCGAGGCCGGTACGCACAGCACGTCGAGCTGGACGATGCCAAGCCGTGTCTCGCCCGACTCGAAGACGGCCGCCCGCGCCCGAAGCGGATCCAGCACGTGGTCCGAGACGATCAGCTTGATCCACCCGATCTTGTGCGTTCCCAGCGGCGGCGTGATGTCGGCGTCCGCGAGACCTGCTCGAAATGTCATCCGCTTACTCCATCTGCTCGACTTGATCGATGTTCGTCATCACTTTGCGGATACCTGCTGCGGTCAGCTCGGCCACGTGCGGGCCGTTGGGCGCGCGCAGCGGCACGGTCATGCCCGTGTGCCAGTCGGCGTGCTTCCGGGCCACGGGATAGCGTTCCGGCAGGTACTCGACGGGCCGCGCGTGCGGGCAATCCCACGGGCAGCCGCGGCCGTAGCCGTTCTTCGCCTGGAAGACCGTCATCGCGGGCAGGATAAACCGCTGCCAGACGCCCGTCTCTACGCCCTCGGCGCGCAGCGCCTTGACAAGCTTGTCGCGGAACGCCGCCGGGTCCGCCGCGTGGCCGAGCGCTTCCATGTCGAACCGGACCGTGTAGTTGTACCAGTTGTGCACGCGGCCGGCCGGCTCGGCCGGCAGGATCAGGTGCGCCACCTCGGCGAGGCACTCGGTCAACCGCGCCGCGTTCGCCTTGTGCTGCGCCAGGTAGGCGTCGAGCCGCGTCAGTTGAGCGCGACCGAAGGCGGCGGACAGGTCGTTGTTGCGGTACATCCAGCCCAGTGCGTAGGCGTGGTAGTCCCGGTCCTCCAGCGGTGTGCGGGTCTCGCCGAACGACCACAGTTGCTGCGCCGCGGCCAGCAACTCCTCGTCGTCGGTGACAAACATCCCGCCCTCGCCGGCGCAGAGGCATTTGTTCTGGTTGAAGCTGAACGCGGCGCAGTCGCCGAACGTGCCGACCTTCTTCCCGTCGAATCGCGCCCCGTGCGCCTGGCAGCAGTCCTCGATCACCTTCAGCCGATGCTTCTTCGCGATCACCAAGACCTCGTCGATGTCCACCGCCAGGCCGTGCAGGTGCACGGCGATGATCGCCTTCGTCTTCTCGCTGATCGCGTCCTCGATCTTCGTCACGTCGAGGTTCATCGTCTCCCAATCGATGTCGACGAAGATCGGGATGCAGTTGTGATGCAGGATGCACGTGGCCGAGGAGGACCACGAGTAGGCAGGGACGATCACCTCGTCGCCGGCGCCGCACCCGCAGGCGGCGACGCCCATGTGCAGCGCCGCAGTGCCGGAGTTCGTGGTGATCGCGAACCGGTTCCCGTTCCACGCGGCGAACTCGCGCTGGAACGCCTCGCAGTTCGGGCCGAACGAATGGTTGTCGCCGTGCAGCGATGCCAGCACCATCTCGCGGTCCGCGTCGCGGATGGGCGGCCACGGTTTGACCGTGCCGTCGGGCACGGCCTTCGGCCCGCCCAGGATGGCCAGTGTATCTGTCATGCGTGCTGCCCTCGGCGCGCTCAGGTTTTCTGCACCACCTCGGCGATGGCGTCACAGAGGCGGCCAACGTTGGCCCGGTTTATTCCCGCCACGTTGATGCGCCCGGACCCGACCATGTAGATCGAGTAGCGGTCGCGAAGGATCTGGACGTGCTCCCTGCTGAGGCCGGAGTAGGAGAACATGCCGTTCTGTGCGTTGATGAACGAGAAGTCGAGCCCGTGGGCGTCGAGTGTCTCGACCAGCAGGCGGCGCATCTCGCGGATGCGGCCGCGTACGGCCGCCAGCTCCCGCTCCCACTCGGCGCGGAGCCTGGGATCGTTCAAGACCTCGGTGACAATGGCGGCGCCGTGCGAGGGCGGGTTCGAGTAGTTCCGGCGGATGACGATCTTCATCTGGCTGAGGACCGCCTCCGCGACCGCCGCCGAACTGCACACCACGGTGAGCGCGCCGGCCCGCTCGTTGTAGAGGCCGAAGTTCTTGGAGAACGAATTGGCGACCAGCGCCTCGGGGCACGCGGCGCACACCAGGCGCACGCCTGCCGCGTCCTCGTTCAGGCCATTGCCAAAGCCGTGGTAGGCGAAGTCGAGCAGCGGCAGCAGCTTTCGCTCCGCCACGAGCGCCGCGATCCGCTCCCACTGCGCGATCATCGGGTCCATCCCGGTCGGATTGTGACAGCACGCGTGGAGGAGCAGCACGTCGCCCTCTGGGATCTGTTTGACCGCGTCGAGCATTGGCTCAAGGTCCAGCCGCCTGTTGTGGGCGTCGTAGTAAGGATACTGCCTGACCTCGAAACCGGCGTCGCCGAACACGCCGAAGTGGTTCGACCAGGTGGGATCGCTGACCCAGACCCTGGCATCGGGCCGGAGCTTCTTCAGGAGGTCGGCGGCCACGCGGAGTGCGCCGGTGCCGCCGGGGGTCTGGGCGGTCGCCGCGCGCCTCGACGCGACGATCTCGCTATCCGCACCGAACAGCAACTGCTGCACCGCCGCGGCGTACTCCGGCGAGCCGTTGATGGGCAGGTACGCCTTGGTGGTCTCGCGTTCCAGCAGCCGCTGCTCCGCCTCCTTGACCGCCGCGAAGATAGGGGTCCGGCCGGCCTCATCACTGTAGACCCCGGCGCCCAGGTTGATCTTGTCCGGGTTGGGGTCCTGGTTGAACGCCTCGGTCAGCCCGAGGATCGGATCGGGCGGAGCCTTTTCGACTGTCTCAAACATGGTCATCGTCTCTTGGGCATCTTGTCCCGGAAACAATCCGCATAATGTCCCCCAAACCGGCCGGCTTGTCAACCGCCGAGCCGGCGCGGTTCGGCCCCGCGGGCGCGCGGACAAGCGCGGGCGCGCGGACAAGCGCTGGCTCGGGGGTGAATTGTGGCAGGGGCTATCCTGACGGACGCGGCTAGAAGATCGCCGTGTCGTCGGGCTGCTCCTCGGCTCCGGGTTCCTGTGTCGGGTGCGCCCTGCGTCGTGCCAGTTTCCATGTCAAGGCGATGGGCCCGCTGAGCACGTACCCACCGAACCCGGCGAGCAGGATATAATCGTAATACGGTGCCAGGGCCCATACCGTAAAGATGCCGAACACCAAGAGCACCAGGTACGTGAACGGTTTGCGTTCCCGGAACAGGAGGTTCAACAGATGGATGTACTTGACTCGGGTGATCATCAGGCCGCCGAGCAGGACCGCGGCGAACGGCATGATTCGCGCCGCCCAGAGCGCCTCCTCCGGCGACTTCCACTCGAAGATGGCCAGGCTGGCCACGATTCCCGCCGCGGCCGGGGTGGGCAGGCCGTGGAAGTACTTGTACCGTTCTTCGTCGGGGTCTTTCTCGACGTTGAACCTGGCGAGCCGCAGCGCGGCGCAGATCGCGTACAACACCGCGCACACCCAGGCATACCGGTAATCCCGGAACAGGGTGCGGCTGGTGGCTTCGAGGAAGACGATGTAGGCCGGCGCAACGCCGAAGCTGACCATGTCGCACAGCGAGTCGAGTTGTCCGCCGAACTCGGTGCTCTGATTCGCCATCCGGGCGATCTTGCCGTCGAGCGCGTCGAACAGCATGGCAAGAAGGACCAAGCTGCCGGCCAGGGCAAACGACTTGAAGCCAGCGGTGGGGTCGGGCGTGCCCGCTCGCCAGTGGAGCTGGGCCTGGGCGGTGACCCCGATGGCGGCGAACCCGCACATCAGGTTCCCCAGCGTGACCAGCGCCGGAAGTACGCCGACTCTAATTCTCATCTGAGTCTTCCGATTCCGGCGCCGAAGGCTCTTCTGACTCCTCCGGCTCGGGCTCCGCCCCTGGCCCCTCCGGCTCCGCCCCGGGCCCCTCCGGCTCCGCCCCGGGTTCCTCCGGCTCCGCCCCGGGCGCTCCCTCCTCGGGCGGCGGCTCGGAGTCTTCCAGCGACCCGATGACGGTCCTTCCGGCCTTGACGCCGGCGCCCAGCTTGACCCGGAGGGTGAAGTTCGCCGACTTGGGGATGAACAACTCCGTCCGGGAGCCGAACTTGATCATTCCGAACCGCTGGCCGCGCTCGACTTCGTCCCCCTCTTCCAGGTCCGAGACGATCCGCCGTGCGACTTGCCCTGCGATCTGCTTGACCGCGATCTTGAGGCCCCGGCCCGCGGCATTGGACAGGCCGATGAAGTTCGATTCGTTGTGCCTCGAGCATTCCGCGGCCCGGGTCCACGCGCTGAAGAACTCGCCCCGCTTGTACGTGATCTTCTCGACCTTTCCGGAGCAGGGCGCGCGGTTCACGTGGCAGTCGAAGATCGACAAAAAGATGCCGATGCGGAGGGCGGCCTCGCCCAGGAATTCCGGCTCTTCCACTTCGCCGATGTCGAAGACCGTCCCGTCAGCAGGCGCGACGATCCGATGTTCGCCCCGCGGCGGCACGCGTTCGGGATCCCGGAAGAACGACACCACGAGCACGAACAACACAATAAACGGCAGCGAGATCAGCAGAGCCAGGTCGACGCGCAGGTAGCTTATGGTCAGGATCAGCACGCCCACGGCGAGAGCGCCCGCGATCCCGCCGAAGATCATCAGTTCACGCGTGCCGTACTTGGTGAACCGCACGTCGGGTACCTCCAAAGGGCGACGCCATCCAACGGGCGGGATTATACACAGCGGCGGGGCAGATGTCCATTGGCGCATGGGCGCATGGGAGCGGGGGCGCATGGGAGCGCGGGCGCATGGGCGCACGGGCGCATGGCCGCGCGCCCTCTGATCCTCTCAGTGCCGAAGGGACGAAATGGGATAGCCTGGGGCAACGCCCCAGGTATAATTCCCGCGCGCCCATGCTCCTCTTGCCCCGGTGCGCCCGCGCCGCTACGTCCCGATCTGCCAGGAGGCGAGATACTCCCTCTGCTCCGGGGTGAGTGTGTCGATCTTGACGCCCATCGACTTGAGCTTGAGCGCGGCGATCTTCTCGTCGATCTCCTTCGGCACCGGATAGACTTTCTTTTCGAGCCGCTTGTGGTTCTTTGCGACGTATTCGGCGGCAAGGGCCTGGTTGGCGAAGCTCATGTCCATCACCGACGGGGGATGCCCCTCGGCGAGGGCGAGATTGACCAGCCGCCCCTCGGCCAGGAGCGTGACGCGCCGGCCGTTCTTCAGCGTGTGCTGCGTGACGAGGGGGCGGATCTCGCTGCGGGACCTGGTGAGCTTGTTGAGCGCCTGCTTGTCGATCTCGACGTCGAAGTGGCCGGAGTTGCAGACGATGGCACCGTCCTTCATCAGCTTGAAGTGCTCGGCGCGGATGACGTGGCAGTCGCCGGTCAGGGTGCAGAAGATGTCGCCGATCTTCGCGGCCTGGGCGATGGGCATCGCCGGGTAGCCGTCCATCACGGCTTCGAGTGCGCGGAGCGGGTCGACCTCGACGACGATGACGTGCGCGCCGGAGCCGGCAGCGCGCATCGCGAAGCCGCGGCCGCACCAGCCGTATCCGCAGACGACGACGTTCTTGCCGGCGAAGAGGACGTTCGTGCCGCGGATGATGCCGTCGAGGGTGCTCTGGCCGGTGCCGTAGCGGTTGTCGAAGAGGTGCTTCGTGTTCGCGTCGTTGACGGCGATGACGGGAAACGCGAGCACGCCGTGGGCGGCCATTGCCTTGAGCCGAATCACGCCCGTGGTGGTCTCTTCGGTGCCGGCGTAGATGTCCGGGATCTGATTGCGCCGCTTCGAGTGAAGCGTGGAGACGAGGTCCGCCCCGTCGTCCATGGTGATCTGCGGCCGGGCGTCAAGGCACGCATAGATGTGTCGGTAGTAGGTCTTGTTATTCTCGCCCTTGACGGCGAAGACCGGGATCTTGTGGTTCTTGACGAGCGCCGCGGCCACGTCGTCCTGGGTGCTGAGCGGGTTGGAGGCGCATAGGCAGACCTTGGCGCCAGCCGCCTTGAGCGTGACGGCGAGGTTGCCGGTCTCGGTGGTCACGTGCAGGCACGCCGCCAGCGTGATCCCTTTGAGCGGCTTCTGCCGGGCAAACCGCCGCCGGATCAGCCGCAGCACCGGCATCTGCTGCTCGGCCCAATCGATTCGCAACTGGCCCGCTTTGGCCAGGGACAGGTCTTTGACGTCGTATTTCATTGGCTCTTTCTCATTGTGACTTTGTCAAACCACCTGAAACGACTGCCCCAAGGGCTCGAAATCCGCCGTTTCCTGGTGCAGGAGTTTTGCCCTGATTTGCTCAAAGCGGCTCACGGTTTCCTGTGAATACAGGCATTCGCCGCAGTGAAGGCAAACCTCGGCCTTCACTTTCAAGACGGCGACGTTTTCTCCGCCGCGCAGCAGCTTCTCGACTTCTTTCTCCGTCATGTCGCCGCCGCAGACCGGGCATTTCTTGAAGGGCAGCACGACTATTGCCTCCTTTTCCTGCCGTCAATCCAAATCTCAGGGTCAGGCCGATAGACCGTTATGATGACAGCCCATGCGTTTTGCTCGTTGTACGCTCAAACGCTGTGAACAGAATCGCCGCTGAATGTTCTACCAAATACGAGGCAGCTTGGGTAGGGTCTATCGCTAGGATAATCTTCGATGACCTCGCCGTGAAGAACTGAGAAATAGACTTCATCGAACGTCAGTCCGTCAGCTTCGGCTTCCTCGTCAGCATGGTTGCTGATTCTGACCTGGCCAGTTCGGATTGCTCCTATGATATCTTCGATATTCATAACACTTGAAGCTCAAAAAGGGAAGCCTTCCCTGGCGCGCTTCCTCAGGTCCTTCGCATCGCTGTCGCCAAGAAGCAACTTGTGCAAGTCGTTGAAATCCTTTCGGAATCCATCCGGTCCATCATATTCCGACATGACCAAACCCATGCAGCGTTTCAAGGCCTTCCTCGTGTATTCCTCGGCTTCGGGCGCGAGCTCTTCGGGGTCAGGTTTGAGTGTGCGTCTCTTCACCTGTCCGTGAACAAGATGGCTCCGTACGTTGTAGGCTTTCGCAAGTTGGTCGCTTTCCTTGTTTTGCTGTCGATAAGCCGCCATCATTTCGTGCAGGGCGTCTTCAAGCATCTCTCTGCACGCTTCCGGCGTTGTCCCCTTCGTTACCACCTCCGGCCACTCTACCAACTGCCCCATGTAGCCAAGGCCAATTCTTGTGTATTTGGCGGTATAGCTGCTTACCATGGCTATAGCTTCCTTGTGTGCCTCCATGACGCATTGTAGATACCGTTGCTATCGGGTCAATCCCCGGCAGCCGCCCTCAGCCTCCGGCGGCCCTTTTCAGGTCGTCGATCCGGTCGGTTCGTTCCCACGTGAAGTTGTCTTCTTCGCGGCCGAAGTGTCCGTGCCGCGCGGTCTCTTTGTAGATCGGGCGGCGCAGATTGAGGTAGTCAATCATCGCCTTGGGCGTGAGCGGAAACAGCTCGCGTACCACGGCGGCGAGCTTCTCGCCGCCGATCTTGCCCGTGCCGAACGTCTGGATCAGGACGGAGATGGGCTCGGCCACCCCGATGGCGTAGGAGATCTGGATTTCGCACTCGGTGGCCAGGCCGGCGGCGACGATGTTCTTCGCCACGTGGCGCGCCATGTAGCTGGCGGTGCGGTCCACCTTGGACGGGTCCTTGCCGGAGAAGGCCCCGCCGCCGTGGGCGCCGCGCCCGCCGTACGTGTCGACAATGATCTTGCGGCCGGTCAGGCCGCAGTCACCTTGCGGCCCACCGGTTACGAACCGCCCGGTGGGGTTGACGTGGTAGATGGTATCCTCGTCGAGAAGCTCCGTAGGGACCGCCTCGGGAATGATCTGTTCCACGACCGCCTTTTTGATCGCGTCGTGAGAGATATCCGGCGCGTGCTGGGTCGAGACCACTATGGTGTGGATGCGCTTCGGCATATTGTCATGGTACTCGACCGTCACTTGCGATTTGCCGTCGGGCCGGAGCCACTTGAGAACGCCGTCCTGCCGGAACGTGGCGAGCTGCTTGCAGATGCGGTGGGCGAGGTGAATGGGCATCGGCATCAGTTCGGGGGTCTCGGTACAGGCATATCCGAACATCATGCCCTGGTCGCCGGCGCCCTGCTCGGCGTGGAGTCCCGTGCCTTCCGTCACGCCCTGGTCGATGTCGGGCGACTGTTTGTCGATGGAGGTGACGACGGCACAGGTGTCGCAGTCGAATCCCATCGCGGCGTCGGTGTAGCCGATTTCCCGGATCGTGGTGCGAACGACCTCGGGCATGTCGACGTAGCAGTCGGTCGTGATTTCGCCCGCGATGACGGCGAGGCCGGTGGTGACCAGCGTCTCGCAGGCCACGCGCCCGTACGGGTCCTGCTCGAGAACGGCATCGAGGATGGCGTCGGAAATCTGGTCGGCGATCTTGTCCGGATGGCCCATGGTCACCGATTCCGACGTGAACAAGTGCTTCGTCATCGTGCAACTCTCCTTTCTGTCTCCTGCCGCGGCCGGCCGCCACACCAGCGGGGCCTAGCCTGTTGCATTGAGGAACGGTCTAATGGCTTCAAAGTTGCGCTCGGTCGCTCCTTTGCTTTGCCGGATCAGATGCCTGGCCCGCGCGCCCAACTCGTCCCGCCGCTCGGCGCTGCCAAGCAATTCATCCAGCACGGCGGGCAACTCGTCCGAGCCCTCAATCTGGACGGCGCCGCCGCTGCCGACCAGGAGTTCGACCGTGTCGCGGAAGTTCCACGTGTGCGGGCCGAACACGACGGGCCTGCCCAGCGCGGCGGGCTCGATCATGTTCTGGCCGCCGTGCTTCACCAGACTTCCCCCCACGAACACCACAGTGGCCACCGAGTACAGCCGCGCCAGCTCGCCCGTCGTATCGAGCAGGATCACGTGCGGCTGGTCCTCGAATCTCTCCGGAACGGTGCCGGCGTCGATGGCGGTCTTTCGGATGGGAAGCAGGCCGGCCTCGCGGATGAGCCGCTCGACCGCGCCGGCGCGCTCGCGGTGGCGCGGTGCCAGGATCAGCCGCAGCCCGGCCGCAGACGCCTGTCGGTCTTTCACGTAATCAATGAGCAATTCGTCCTCGCCGGGATGCGTACACCCGCCGAGGATCACCGCCTCCTCGGGCCGCAGCCGCAACGTCCGCCGCAGCTCGTCCCGAATGTCCTCCGCAACCTCGGTCGCCACGGTGTCGTACTTCATCGTGCCCGTGACCGAGATGCCGTCGCGCGTGGCGCGAATTCGTTCGACCCGCCCGGCGTATTCCTCGTTCTGCACGGCGAAATGCCGCACGTTCCGGAACTGCTGTCGTGCCAGGGCGCCGAACAGCCGGTAGTGCCGAACGGTTTTCTCGGTGATGCGGCCGTTCACCACGACCACTGGCACATCAAGCCGCCGGGCGATGGCGAGGAAATTCGTCCACAACTCAAGCTCGACGAGCACAACGGCCGACGGCTTGATCCTCCTAAACACTTTACGCACCACCGGGGACAAGTCAAGCGGAAAGTAAAACACCGTGTGCCCCGGGAAGTTTTGGTGAACCGTTTCCCGCCCGGTGTTGGTGATGGTGGAGAAGACGATATCGGCGTTGGGGTACTCGGTCTTGAGCTTCGCAACCAGCGAGCGGGCGAGCAGCGCCTCGCCGACCGACGCGCAGTGGATCCAGATGCGATGTCGTGCGGGCAGATCGGGGACGCCGCCGAACCGCTCGCCCCATCCGGCGCGGAAGCGCTGGCTGGTCAGCGTCTTGTAGATCGCGAACGGCAGCCCGAAGACCAGGATGGCAATGTAGGCCAGATCGACGAGTAGCGGATTCAAGCCGAGCCCTCGGCGGACAGCCTTTCCCTCAGGTATGCCGCGAAGGTTGGGCCCAGCTCCTTGTCGGCCAGGGCAAAATCGGCGAAAGTGCGGAAGTAGCTTTCGAAGTTCCCGATGTCGCAGCGCCGTTCGCCGCCCGAGAGCTTGACGCCGACGACTCGGTGGCCGTTCTTCATCAGCACGCGGATCGCGTCGGTCAGTTGAATCTCGCCGTTCTTGCCGGGGGGTGTCTGGTCGATTGCGTCAAAGACCTCCGGCGGCAGCACGTACCTGGCGCAGATCGCCAGGTTGCTCGGCGCGGCGCCCGGCTCGGGCTTCTCGATCAGGTCCAGGACCTCGAACACCTCGCCCTCGCCGGCCGGTGCGGCGATTCCATACCGGCTGGTCGCTTCGCTGGGCACCTCGTGGAACGCGATGACGCAGCCTCCGTCGGCGCGGTCGTACGCTTCTATCAGCCGCTTGACCAGGGGAGGGCCGCTGCCACCGGTGATGATCGAATCGCCCAGCGCAACGACGAACGGCTCGTGGCCCGTGAAGTCACGCGCGCACCCGACGGCGTGGCCCAGCCCAAGCTGCTCGCTCTGGCGGGTGTAGAAAAAGCCGACGCCCGTGTCTTCGTACTTCAGCTCTTTGAGCAACTCTGTGCGCCCCGTCCTCTGCAGGAGAGCACGCAGCTCCGGGTCGGTGTCGAAATGGTCCTCGATGGCGCGTTTGCGTCGTCCGGTGATGAACAGGATGCTCTCGACACCGGCCGCTTCGAGCTCCTCGACCACGTACTGGACCAGCGGCTTGCGGCCGACGGGGAGCATCTCCTTCGGTTGCGCCTTCGTCGACGGCAGCAGCCGCGTGCCTGCGCCCGCCGCGGGGATCACCGCGTTAGCAATCTTCATGCGCCCCTCCAGATCGGACAGAAGATGATACCGCAGAGCCGGAGGCAAAGTCAAATGGCAAAGCCCTGGAGATTGGCTATTTCAGGGGGGTCTGGGGGGCGGGAAAGAACCAAGCAAGGG
>CAZDHT010000075.1:0-9298 GCA_964505325.1 uncultured Planctomycetota bacterium
AGGGACCTATCCCCTGCCCGAGGCGCAGCTCGACCGGTTCTTCTTCTGCCTGCTGATCGACTACCCCTCGTACGACGAGGAGTACGAAGTCGTGGTGCGAAACACGCGGCGGCAAAGCATCGACCTGAAGTCGGTCTTCAGCGCCGAGGAAATCCTCCAGCTCCAGGACATCGTGCTGGATGTGCCCGCGCCGCCGCACACGGTCAACTACGCGCTGACGCTGGCGCGGGCGAGTCGTCCGAAGGACCCGCTGGCGACCGAGCACGCCAGGAAGTTCATCGAGTGGGGGGCCGGCCCGCGCGCATCGATGTACCTGATCCTGGCCGCCAAGGCGCTGGCGCTGCTTCGCAAGAACCCGGCGGTCTCCTGCGACGAGATCCGGCGCGTGGCGCCCGAGATCCTGCGCCACCGCATTATCCCCAACTACAACGCCACCGGCGAGGGCGTCACCATCGAGGACATCATCGCCCGATTGCTGAAAGAGGTCCCCGAGCCGTCGTACAAGGAATAGGTCGGGAAAGCGGCGATGCCGGAACAGAGAACGCAGTATCACTTCTTGAAGCCGGAAGACGTGCTCAAGCTGAGGAGCTACGAGTTCGCCCCCAGGATGATCGTCGACGGATACTTCGCCGGGACCCACCGCTCGTCCCACAAGGGGCAGTCGGCCGATTTCTTCGACTACCGCGAGTACTCGCCCGGCGATGACATCCGCTCGATCGACTGGAAGGTCTTCGCCCGGTCCGACCGCTACTTCGTCCGCCTCTTCGAGCAGTACACCGACATGGTCTGTTATCTGTTCCTGGATTCGAGCGGCTCGATGGGATACGGAAAGCCCTTCACCAAGCTCGAGTACTGTTCGTTCTTCGCCGCCGCGCTGTCGTACCTGGTCATCAAGCAGGGCGACCTGGTGTCGGTGACCGTCACCGACGACGGCATCCGCGAACACTTCCCCGCCGGAAGCACGCACGGCCACCTGACGAACATCCTGAACTGCCTCGAACGCAACCGGCCCGGACGACGGACCAACCTGGCGCAGGCGCTCCTGCGGGCGACCCCGCTGCTCAAGAAGCGGGGCATCCTGATCATTATCTCCGACTTGCTGGACAGCCCCGGCCGGTTCTTCACCGCGCTGAACCCGTACCTGCACCGCGGGTTCGAGGTGATGATCTTCCACATCCTGCACCCCGAAGAGCTGAAGATGCCCCCGCGCGGCTACGTCCGGTTCGAGGACATGGAGACCGGCCGGCACCTGACCACCGACAGCGACACGATCCTCAAGGGCTACGTTCGGGCGGTTGAGCAGGCGCGGCTCAACGTGCGGGCGCTGTCGATCCGCAAGGGGGTCACGTACACGTTCGCCAGCACCCAGACGCACTACTTCAACCTGTTCGACGAGTTCACGGCCAAGCGCGGTCGAAGCACCGCCGCCCGGCTGAACGGGATCAGATAGCGCCGCAAGGAAGAGCGCGGCAAGTTATCACGGCTCTGGGTAACGAGAGGCGATGGCACTGTCGTTCGCTAATCCCTGGCTGCTTTCCTTCCTGGCGCTGGGGGCGCTCCCCGTCTTGATCCACCTGTTCGCCCGGCGCCGGCCGCGGCGAGTCCCCGTGTCGTCGCTCTATCACATTCGGCCCGTGGTCAAACAGACCCAGAAGCTGCGCCGCCCGCGTGACATCATCATCCTGATTCTGCGAACGCTGCTCGTGCTCGCGCTGGTGATCATCTTCTCCCGGCCGATCTGGCACCCCAAGCGGAGCCTGGCCCGGTCGTCCCAGACAAACCGGGTGGCGCTGTTGATCGACCGATCGCTGTCGATGCAGTGCAACGAGGGCGGGCTGACCCGCTTCGGCTCGGCCCAGGCCGCCGCCCTCCAGGTGCTGGAGATGCTGCCGGCGGGGGCGCAGGCCAACATCGTGTGGCTGGCGTCCGGCTATGAGACCACGGCCGACAAGCTGACCGACAACATCGAGCTGCTGCGGCGGGACATCGAGAACAAGCCGGTCAGCTACGAGATGGCGTCGGTGCAGCCCGCGCTCGACAAAGCGGTGGAACTGGTCAGCTCGCGTGAAGGCGGCCAGGTGTACGTCATCTCCGACTTTCAGACCACGAACTGGAAGAACGCGGACTTCGGCCGGCTGCCGCCGAACGTCCAAGTGTTGAACATCGTCGTCGGCCGCCGACAGACCCCCAACCACAGCATCGGGAAAGTCGAGATCAGCCCGGCGTCGCCCGTCGCCGGCGAGACCTTCCGCGTGGCCTGCACTGTCGCCAACATGGGGCCGGACCCGGTGGAGCAGGAGGTGCTGCTGGAGGTGGGCACGGTCATTCGGCAGGAGAAGATCACGCTCGCGCCTTACAGCCAGGGCAATGTCTCCTTTGATTGCACCATGAAGAAGCGCGGCCGATTCCCTCTGAAGGTGTCGGTTTCGGAGGACAACCTTTCGGCCGACAACACCCGCTACGGCGCCGTGACGATCAGCCCGTCGATCCGGGTGGGCGTGTGCGGAATGGCGAAGGACGCGGGCCTGAGGCTTTTGAAGAACGCCATTGCCACGAGCGCCCGCGAAGCCGGGACCGTCCGCCTGATCGAGCTTCCGATGCAGGCGCTCGAAACCGCGGACCGGATGGGCCTGGACGTGATCTTACTGTACGGGTGGGACGGCCGCGGCCCCGCGCAGGTGGCGGGGGCGATCACTGCGTCCGAGGCGACGTTCGTGTGGGTGTTGCCCTCGGGCCCCGGCGGCGCGCGGGGGATCGATAGCTCCCTGTTCGCCAAGTGCGGGGTGGATCTCGCCGTCGGGGCGTGGCGGAGGGCCGATCCGGGCAAGCCGCTGTCGATGGCGGTCGCGGATCCGAAACACCCCCTCGTCGGCGTGTTCGACGGCGGCCGGTCGGGCGACATGGGGCTGTCGGATTTCCGCGGGGCGTTTCAGGTGACCGGAGACGGCGGCCACACCATCCTCGCCTACGGCGACGACGCGCCCGCGCTGGTGTCGGTCGATCTGCTCAAGCGGACGTTCTTCCTGTGGAATATCGCTCTGGATCCGGACACGAGCAACTTCGCGAACAGCAACACCTTCCTGCCGATCGTGCAGGAGCTGGTGCTCCAGAACCGAATCCAGAAAGGTCATCCCACGTTCGTGACGGGCGATTCCATCTCGCTCCCGCTTCCGGTCGACACGGATGCGGCCTCGCTCGGCCTCGAGCTGAGCCAGGGCGGCAAGCCGCGGCGACTGCCTCAGAGGCGCGCGATCGTTCTGCCACAGAAGGGTCAGTTGAGGGTGTTCCTCGAGAAGGCGGAGGAGCCCGGCCAGTACCGATTCTCGGACCGTTCGGGCACGATCCACCTGGTGGCGGCGAACGTCCCGGCAGTCGAAAGCGACCTGCGGTGTCTTGAGAAAGAAAAGCTGCAGCGGCGCGGAAGCTCATCGGCGCTGATGCTGGGCAAGGAATCGATACGATCGATCCACAAAGGGATTCCGCTCTGGCCCTATTTTCTGGCGTGCGGGATTGTCGCGTTCCTTGCGGAATCGATCCTGCTGGCGGTGTGGAAGGTCAAGGAATGACGCCGGCGCTGTTCGCCACGATTGACTTCCAGCCGGTCATCCCGGCGGGCTACATCGCCCTGCTCGCGGTGGTCGCGACGGCGCTGATGGTCTACATCACGGCCAAGGTCCCCCGCAGCGTCCGCACGGCCGACAAGGTGGGGCTGTTTCTACTACGGGCGCTGTTCTTCGGCTCGCTGCTGATGCTGCTGCTGAACCCGGGACGCCTGTTTCGCTTTCACCCCGAGGAGGAAAAGCCCGCGATCGTCTGGCTGATCGACCGGTCGAAGAGCATGGCGATCGAGGACGCCGACGGCAGATCCCGCCTGCGGGCGGCCCGCAAGATCGCCGAGCAGCACGTCGCCGACCGCGCCGAGGGCCGACTGACCCACAAGGTGTTCCTGTTCGACAACCGCGTCCGCGAGATCGCCCCAGGCGGACTGGATTCAGCCGCCCCGCGCAACGCGGGCACGAACATCCCGGGCGCCCTGGAGGATATGTTCCGCGCGGTTCCGCCCGGGGTTCGTGTTCCGGCGGTTTTCCTGCTGTCCGACGGCATCCAGACGGTCGAGGCCGACCGCAAGCGGGCGCTGGTGATGGCCAGTTCGCGCCGCACCCGCATCTATCCCGTGTTGGTCGGCGGCGACGTCGCCGCCAAGGACGTCTCGGTACACGTTCTCGGCGGACGGAAGGTCTCGTTCGTCGGGCACCCGGTCAACGTCAACGTGGAACTGGCGCACAAATCGTTGAAGCCGCGGACGATCACGGTTCGCCTCGTGCGCGCCGCCCGGCACCGGGAAGCCGCAGAGGTCGTGGGCCGCAGGCAGGTCGAGGTGTCGGGCACCGGGGTGCAGACCGTCTCCTTCCAGGTGAAGAACGAGAAGCCAGGGTTCTACCGGTACGTGATCGAGACGGATCCGCTCGACGGGGAGTTCAACCAGCAGAACAACCGCGACCAGACCGACGTGGTCACGCTGAAGGAGAAGATCCGGGTCCTGCTCGTGGAGGGCAACCCGTACTGGGAGACGAAGTACCTGGTCCAACTGCTCCAAAAGGACCAGAGCATCAACATCAAGGCCATCTTCATGCTGGCGCGGGGCAGGGCGTTCGAGGTGGGAGAGATCGACGAAGCCAAGCCGGAAAACGAGAACGAGGAGAACGAGTCGCTCGCGTTCCCGGAGACGATCGAGGAGCTTCAGAAGTACAACCTGGTCATTCTCGGACAGGACGTCCGGTTTCTGATCGCGCCGAAACACGCGGCGCTGCTGGAGAGCTTCCTGTACGATCACGGCGGGGCGCTGCTGTTCGCGCGCGGCAAGCCCTTCAGCGGCGAGTTCCCCCAGTTGGCCCGGCTCGAACCACTGGTCTGGTCGGACCGGCTCACCGAACTGAGCGGCCGGTTGATGCCCACCGAGCTGGGGCTCCGGCTGCCGCTGTTCCAGTACGATCTCAGCGAGCCGCTGGCCGAGACGATGCGGACGCTGCCGAAGGTATCGCCGCGTCACCAGGTCGACCGCCTGAAGAGCTTCTCGGAAGTGCTCGCCCACACGACGAACGACGTGCAGGCTCAGCCGACCCCGGCGCTGATCGTTCGGAAGATGGGCAAGGGGATTGCGGCGACCGTCAACGCAGAGGGACTATGGCGGTGGGACTTCATGCCGCCGCGGCTGAAACAGTACCGGGGTGTCTACCCGACGTTCTGGGGGCAGTTGATCCGCTGGATGGCGCTGCGCTCCGACTTCCTGCCGGGGCAGAACATCTCGTTCCGGTCGTCGGGCGTCATCTTCAGGCCCGGCCAACTCATCCAGTTCACCGTGGCCCAACGCTTCCAGGGCAACCGCCCGCTGAAGCCGGTCGTCCGGATATTCCGGGTGGGCGCGGGCGGCGGCGCCTCGAAGGTCGTCCAGACACTGGTACCCGGGCGCAGCCGGTCGCACGCGAATGTCTGGCACGCCATGTGCTTCCTCGAGCAGGCGGGCAACTACGAGGCGAGGCTGTTCGACGGCGAGAAGCTCCACGAAAAGGTGACCCTCGCCCTGACGGTCAAGCCGCGCGCCGACGAGACCAGTGAGTTGAGCGCCGACCCCGCGTACCTGAAAACCATCGCCCGGCAGACCGGGGGGCGGCTGCTGGCGGCGAACGAGATCGACGGGGTAATCCGTCGTCTCGAGCTCGGTCAGGCCCCGGCCGCCCGCGAGCGCAAGCGGTGGCGGCTGGCGTGGGATTCCGTTGTGTTCCTGTTGGCGGCCGCTGCGTTCGCCGCGCTGGAATGGACCTGGAGAAGGAGAAGGGGGTTGCTGTGATCAAGAAAGCCCTGGTCCCATTCTACCATCGGTACACGCGCCTGCGGCTGTTCGGCTCCTTCACGCGGACGATCGGGTTGGCGTCGGTGCTGGGGTTCGGCATGATCTGGGCCGACCGCCTGGCCGCCTTCCCCGCCCGGACGCGGGTCGCGATCGTCCTGTGCTTCGGGGCCATCGTCGGCGCGTACGTCGTCGCGCGGCTGGTGGATCTCTTCCTGATCTCCTTCGACCACGTCGCCCTGTGCGTGGACGGGCACCTCGGCTCGACCCGCCACGGCGTCCTGACCGCGTGGCAACTGGAGTCAGACGCCGGCGGAGCATCCCGCAATCCCGCCGAAGCCGCCCTGGCCGCACATCACATCGAAGGGGCATCGAAAGTCGTCGGGGCGCTGAATCCCGCCCAGGTCTTCCCGCGCCGGCGGTTCGTCCGCCAGTGCCGATACCTCGCCCCGGCCGGGGCCTGCCTGTTCCTGCTGCTCGTGTGGGGCGGCTGGTCGATTATCCCTCGGTACTTCGACCCCTACAGCGACCACCCGCCCTACTCGAACATGGTCTTCAAGGTGACGCCGGAGAGGCCCCGCGTCGTCTACGGCGAGGACATCGAAGTGAAGGTGACCGTCGAGGGCGGATCACCGGACGAGGTGGTCCTGTTCACGCAGGACGAAACGGGCGTGCGGCAGTCGCCCTGCTTCCGGACGCGGGGCAATGCGTTCACCCAGCGCATCGAAAAGGCAACCCGGCCGCTGAAGTTCTGGTTCGCCGCCGGGCGCGCCCGGAGCAAGTGGCAGCATCTCGAGCTGATCCTCATCCCCAAGATCGTCTCACTCAGGCTGAGAATCGTCCCGCCGGAATACACCCTGGCCGGCCCGAAGAGCTTCGTCGTCGGGCAGAAACCCATCCGCGCGCTCAAAGGCTCCCTGATGCAACTGACCGTGTTCTCCAATCGGCCCCTCTCGGGCGGGGACCTGACGATCCGGCCGCTCGAAAAGAAGGGGGACCGCGTCGAGGTGAAGGCGACCCGCCGGAGCCCGCACGCTGTCGCGTTCAACTGGAAGATCATCACCTCGGCGCAGTTGAAACTGAACATCACCGACGTCGAAGGCCACGCCAGCCGCGAGGACCTCGCGCTCTACCAGGAGGCCGTTCCGGATGAAAAGCCGGAGGTCTATTTCGAGCTGCCCAAGCCGCTGGTGATGGCGACCCCGGAGAGCCAGATCCCGTACCGGGTTCTGGCCCGCGACGACTACGGTCTGAAACACTTGAAGCTGTTCCGCTGCCTCAAGAACTTCCGCGAAACGGTCCGCGAGATGCCGCTGGAAAAGCCATACGCCTGTGAGAGCGTGTGCTCGGGCAAGTTCGACATGGCGGCGCTGGGCGTCCGGCCCGGCGACGACATCGAGTATTTCGGCGAGGCGAGCGACTACAACCCGTGGGCGCTGGGCATGGCCGCATCCAAGCTCTATCAGATCAAGATCATCTCAATGGAGCACTACCTGAACATCCAGCGCACCCGCGCCCGGCTGGAAGACTTCCAGGATCGCTACCGCGCCCTCCAGCGGCGGATGAGCCGCCTGGTCGAGGAAGCCGAGCGGCTGCAAAAGGCGCGGGAGAAGAGGGACCCGAAGGAATTGGCCGAGGCCCGGCGCCGCTTCCAGCAGCAACTCGACCAGGCGCTGAGGATGGCCCGGATGTTCACCGAAGCCAAGGCGCTGTACGATCTCGAGAAGGAGTTTCAGAAGCAGATCGAGCCGATGCGGCGGCGGCTGGAGCGCCTGTCGAAAGAGAGCGACCTCACCTCCGAAGATCTGGCCGACCTCATCAAGGACATGAAGCGGGAAGACCAGCCGGCGCTCGACGGCATGGTGAGCCAGGCGGAGATGATCACCCGGGCCGCTTGGGTCCAGCAGCTTCAGAACGAGTTCCTCAAGATCGTCAAGCAGCAGAACCTCCTCCAGCGGCGCCTGAGTCCGCTCAAGAGCCGGATCAAGATCCGCGACGAACTGGAGCCGTACGGGCGCGAGCAGGAGGCCATCGAGGGGCGCCTCAAGAAGCTCACCGAGGAGTTGAAGCGCCAGATCAAGGACCTCCCCGAAGACCTGGAGCCGCTGAAGAAGAGCGTCGAGGAGTTCCTCACCAAGCTGTCCGAACTCGCCCCGGAGAAGGACATGGCCAAGTGCCGGAAGGCGTGCGGAGACGGCGATGGCGCGCCGGCGCACGCGTCGGCCCGGGCCGCGTACGAGAAGCTGCGGAGCCTGATCACCGTGTGCAATGGGCAGGGCCTCGCCGGCGGCGCGGGCGGGTGCCAGATATTCAAGCCGGCCATTATGGTCACGTCGCTTCGGCAGCTCGTGATGGCCGATCGAGCCGGAATGTCCGGCAGCGGGGGCGCCGGCGCGAGCGGCCAGTCGGGCTACGCGATGAGCATGCTGACCCCGTCGAACGCCCAACTCGCCGGCCCCGCGGTGCTCGGCGGTGGCCGCACCGGGACCGGCCGGGGCGACGGCCACGCCACCCCCCTCACCCGCGAGATGGAGATCGAACGTGAGCACGCCCGGACCGCCGGGGCGCGAGCGCACGAGTTCAGGTTCGACCCCAACGAGCCGTTCCCCGAGAAATATCGGGAGCAGCTCATCGAGTACTTCAAACGTGCCACCCAGGAACCGTCGGAGGAGGAGCCGGAACGATGAGCAGACCGAGACGGATTCTCTTGCCCTTCCTAACGGCCGCGATGCTGGTCTTGCCGGAATCGGCCGTGTTCTCCAAGGAGGGCGTGATTCAATGCGGGAACCTGATCTACGCCCGGGACAAGACCTCCGAATGCTTTTCGGACGAGTTCCTGCGCCGCGTCGAGAAATTGACGTCGATCCGGACCGAGCGGATCTTCAAATCCGTCAAGCTCGACAGCGAGGAACTCTATAGCTTCCCCTTCACCATCATGACCGGCGAGGGCTCGTTCGTGCTCTCGAAGGGCGAGCGCGACAAACTGCGGGACTACCTGACCCGCGGCGGCTTCCTGCTGGCTTCGGCCGGGTGTTCGTCGAAGCCGTGGGACGCCGCGTTCCGCCGTGAGGTCCGGCGCATCTTTCCCGACAAGAAGCTGAAGCCCATCCCGATGACGCATCCGATCTTCCGGACCGTGTTCAAGATCGACCGGATCGACCTCAAGAGCGCGGTGCCAGGGAAAGTGCTCCTCGAGGGCCTGGAGATCGACGGGAAGATCGTGATGATTTACTCGCCGCAGGGGCTGAACGACACCGGCCACACGTCGGGCTGTTGCTGCTGTGGCGGGAACGAAGTGAAGAACTCGCTGAAGATCAACGTCAATGTCCTGGCGTATGCCCTCTTACATTGAGAAAGAGCCGATGAGATGAGAACCGGGGTCCGACGCCCTCTCGCGTGCATCCTGATGGCGGCGTGTTCGGCAGCGGCCGCTGCGCCCGTCTTCGCCGC
>CAZDHT010000075.1:9398-20211 GCA_964505325.1 uncultured Planctomycetota bacterium
CGTGCATCCTGATGGCGGCGTGTTCGGCAGCGGCCGCTGCGCCCGTCTTCGCCGCTTCCGAGCCGGAGTTGAAGTGGCACGACTCGCTGAAGGCGGGCAAAGCCCTCAGCGACGAGAACCAGAGGCCGCTGCTCGTGTATTTCAGCGCCTCGTGGTGCAGCGTGTGCCGCCAAATGAGCCGGCAAACGTTCGGGGACGAGAACGTCCGCCGTGCCCTCAGTGCATTCGTGCTGGTCAAGCTCGACGTGGACGACGAAGAGACGTCGCTGAAGGCGGCGACCGAATTCCACGTCCGAGGCATCCCGCACACGGTCATTCTCAGCCCGAGCGGCCGAGTCCTCTCCCAGTTTCGCGGATACGTCGGCCCGGAGCGCTTCGGGAGGCACGTGGCCAAGCTGGCCAAGCCCTACGTGCGCGGCTCTGCGGACCCCGGCAGCGCGCAGAAACAGAAGGCGCTCCGATGGATGAACGGGCAAGACATCACGTCGGACCGGTGGGAGGGCGTCATCGACATCCTGGCCGAGTTGAGGGGCGATCCGGAGATTCAGGACGCCATCAAGCGGCACGAGGACTTCCCCGCCGCCGAGCTGGTCCGCGCGCTCTGGGACCGCAGCCTGGCCGTCCGCCTGGCCGCGTTTGAGGTGTTGCAGGACGTCTCCGGCGAAGACTTCTCTTTCGATCCCTGGTCGGCGGTCGACGCGCAGAAGGAGCCGCTGCGCAAATGGGACAAGTGGGCGAAGGGCGTTAAGGATTCCGGGTTGCCCAAGACGCTGTTCGTGCCGCTCACCAAGGAACGGATCCGCGTGCTCATCGGCGACCTGCTGGGATCCGACCACCAGCGCAGCCGGCGGGCGCGGCGCCGGCTCAGCCAGAGCGGAAAGCCGGGGCTCGAGGCGATCCGGGACATCGCGGCCCACCTGCCCGAACTGAACACCGCCGATCGCCTGAAGATCCAGGAGGTCCTGTTCAGCATCCAGGTCCCATACCAGCTCAGTCACAACCGCGTGGGCATCGCGCACGCCCTGGTGTACGGCGACATCGAGGGCAAGACCGCCGCGATCAAGACGCTCCAGTCGAGGGGCGGGGTCAACGCCCTCGGCCTGATGGCCGAGCTCCTGCGCGACGAGAACCCGCTGGTGCGCGAGGCGGCCATCGAGGCCACCCGGATGATCGGGACCGGCGCCGCCCGGAAGCTGCTGTTGACCCTCAGGGACGAAAAGGACCTGAACGTCCGCGTCACGCTGATCACCAACCTGGCTTACTCCAAAGCCTCCGAGTCCATCGACTTCCTCCTGGCCAACCTCAGAGGTCCCGAGGAGCTGGTCCTGGCCGCGCTGAAAGGGCTGCGCCGATGGGACACCAACAAGCTCAGCGTAGCCGCAGTTGCGAAGGTGACCAAGTCGCTGATACCTCTGTTCAAGGACAAGAGATGGCGCGTCCGCAGTGAGCTGCTCGAGACCATCAGCAAGATGGAGCTGCGCGAACTGGACGACGGCATCATCCAGTGCCTGAACGACAAGGATGATTTCGTGCGGAAGAACGCCATGCTGATATGCGGCCGGAGAAAGCTCCGACAGGCGCGGCAACGGCTGCTCGAGATGTTCAAGGGCGACCACGCCATGAAGCCCACCGTGATCGGCGTCCTGTTGCAGATCGACCCGAGCGCGGTGACCCGCGAGGTCGCCGCCGAGCTGATGAAGGCCCCGGAAGACGTCATCCTCTCCACGGTCAACGTGCTGGCCAATTACGAGGCGCTTCCAGCCACCATCATGTTTCCGCTGTTGGATTCGAAGAAGCAGGACCTGAGAGTGGCCGCGATCCGCGCCGTCGCCGAGGTGGCACAGGGGTACAGTTGCGAAGACGTCGACCCGGCGGTGCTGAACAAAGTGATCGGCCTCATGGCGAAGGAACATCCTCAGCCGATCCGGCTCGAAGCGCTGCAGGCGTTCGCCACGTTCAACTGGTCGGAGTATATGCAGGAGTTGGCCGACCTCCGGCGCCGGATGGAGTGGGAATCGGAACGCAGCCGGCCCCGGGGATTGCTGGCCAGAATTCTCGGGACAGGCAGCAGGAAGGAGCCCAAGCTGAGCGAGGCGATCAAGCAGCGGATCGCCGTGAAGGATTCGGTGATCGCGCAGGCCGGCTCGTGCCTGAAGGAAACGGCGCCCGACATCCGCTACCAGGCCGCCCTCGTGCTGGGGCGGGTGGGTGTGCTGGACGGCGTCGAGATCATTCAGGCCAGGAGCAAGGAGACGTCCACTTCCGTCGAAGAAAGAATCAGGATGGTCCAGGTGCTGAGCAAGCTCCTCAAAGGCCCCGCCGAGCTGAAGTTCCCCGACAAGCGCGTCCTGGACTCGGCCGAGAAGGTACGGGCCCGCTCGAAGGAGCTGACCGGCAAGGCGGAGACCATCCTGGCCGGGATGTTCGAGCAGCAGGACGCCAAGCTCCTCGAGCAACTGTCCCGCAACGTGACGGAGCTCCAGAACATCAAACTGTCGTACAAGGTCCTGGGTCTCATCAAGGCCAAGCGGATTGACTTCAACACCGCGTCCGACGTGCTGGAAAGCCACGCGCGGTCCGCGTCCTTCAACGACTCCGGCTCTACCCGGCAACTGTCGGCCTTCCAAAGGAAGATCCAGCAGTTCGCGCAGGCAGAGATTAAGGGCCCGGACAAGGACCTCCGGCACTTTTCACTGATCCTTCTGGGCCGGGTGGGTGAAAAGACCGATATCCCACAGGTCCGCGCGTTCCTCAATGCGAAGGACGATTACGTCCGCCGGTCGGCGCTCATCGCCCTCTTCCGCCTGGACTCCGCCGCCGGCCGCGCCCAGGCCGAGAAGATGCTCGGCGACCCGTTCTGGGGAGTCCCTTACGTGGGATTGAGGATACTGGGGCACCGCCCGAACGATTGGTTGTATCTGTACGACAAAATGGGGCCGGGCGACTGGTTCAGCTACAGCAGCTATCCCCGGTTCGTCGTCACGGGGGAGGCGGCCGAAGGCCAGTTCTCGGACGATTCATCCGGCCAGAAAAAGCCCCGGCTCAAGAAGTCGATCGTCGCCGCCGCCATCAAGCTGTTGAAGCACGAGAACTTCCAGGTCCGCCACGAGGCCGGCAAGCTCCTGCTGAAGCACCGCGTCAAGACCGACTACCGTGAGTTCGTCCGCACGTTGGAGAGCGGCGAGTTCAGCGACTACGAGATCGTGTCGATCCTGCAGGAACGGTGGCCGCGGGTCCCGGTGGAGTTCTACTCGTTCCTGAAAAAGAGCTACGCCCAGTCCAGCAATTCGAGCACGTTGAAGCTGATCGGGCGGATCGATTCGAAGGAGATCAAGCTGATCACGCGCCGCGAGAAGGAGGAGTTCGACGAGCTCCTGCGGCGGGCGAAGAAGGTCCCGGAACTCAAGGTGCCGAAACGCGCCGCCGCGGCTCCGTCCGGCGGGGCCCGCTACGCCGTCGCCTACTTCTATCAGCGCGGCTGCCGCGATTGCCGGCGGGTCAGCGGCTACCTCGAACAGCTCCAGAAGGACTTCCGGAACCTGGAGGTCCGGAAGTACAACGTCCTGCCCACGGACGGAGCGATGTTCAACGAGGTTTTGTGCCAGCGGGCGGAGATCCCGGCCAACCAGCGGCAGGTGGTTCCCGCGGTGTTCACGTCGAGCAAGGGATTAGTCGGCGAGAGGATCAGCCTGGAGAACCTGCTGGGGCTGATCCTGTCGTCGGAGAACCAGCCGGCGCCGTGGGAGATCGAAGAGATTGCCGACGGGGCGCAGCTACTCGCGGCGACCGAGCGGATCAAGGAGCGCCACGCCGGCAAAGGCGCCGTGTGGGTGGTCGGCATGGGGCTGGTCGACGGGATCAACCCGTGCGCGTTCACGGTCATCATCTTCTTCCTGTCCTACCTGGCCTACGTCGGACGAAAAAAGCGGGAGCTGCTCGTCACCGGGGCGATGTTCACGGTGGGCGTCTTCCTGACGTATCTGCTGATCGGGTTCGGCCTGCTCGAGGCCATCCAGGCGCTGAAGTTCATGCCGACGCTATCGGCGTGCGTCTACTGGGCGACGGCGCTGTTCGCCCTGGCGGTCGGCGTGCTCAGCTTCCGTGACGGCATCCTATGCCTGAAAGGCCGGATCCGCGAGGTCTCCCTCCAACTCCCGTCCAGGATCAAGACGATGATCCACGGGGTCATCCGCCGCCAGACCCGGATGCGGACGATCGTCGTCGCGTCTCTGGCGACCGGGTTCCTGATCTCCCTGCTCGAGCTGGCCTGCACCGGTCAGGTCTACCTGCCGGCCATCGTGTTCATCAGCAAGGGGAACGTGCAGGGGACGCTGTTGCTGCTGCTGTACAACGTCGCGTTCATCACGCCGCTGTGCGTGATCTTTACCCTCGCCTACTTCGGGCTCAGCTCCGAGGCACTGACCCGCTTCTTCCAGAAGCACGTAGCGACCATCAAGTTCATGCTCGCCGGTTTGTTCTTCGGGCTGTTCGGGCTGCTGGTCATTTTCACCTGACCGGCAGGCGCGCCCGGTCATTTCTTCTCGAGCTTGTAGACAGCGACGCGGTTGTGCTCGAGCTGCGGAACGTACAGGAGGCCGCGCTTGCGGTCCAGGCCGATGTCCGCCGGCGTCTTCAGTCCATCCGCCAGTGTCCGCACCGTCTTCCTGTCCGGCGAAATCGCATGCACCGTCCCGGCGACGTAATCGGACACAACAAATGTGCCGTCGTCGAGCACCTCGATCCCGTCGAGGCTTTCGAAATGTTTCGCCAAGCCGAACGGCTTGGGATCAGCCTTCCCCTCGGGGTCAAGCTCATACACCTCGTGTCGGCCCCAGCTCACGGCGAACATCTTGCCCTTGAAGAACGTGATGCCGTTGACGGACGCCGGCGCCTTCATTTCCGTGATGCCCTGGTCGTTGAACTTCACGATCCTGGCGCCGGCGGTGTCGGAGACGTAGGCGGATCCGCCCTGCGCGGCCATGTCGTTGAGTCTCCCGCCCCCGACGCCCTTCACCACGTGCGGCACGGCGGCGCCCTTCAGCGGATAGCACACCACCCGGCGGTTGTCCGCCACATACAGCGCCGTATCGGTCACGCACATCCCCTTCGGCCCGTTCAGGGGCACGTCCTTCGTGCTGCTCTGCCAGCGCAGCGCGTCCATCTCGCCGCCTGGCTTGAGCCGGCTGATGAACCCGGTACCGTCCTCGGCCCAGTATGCCCCGCTGGCGGTCTCGCAGTTCGAGACGTAAGGCACTCCCGTGGCCGGATCAACGACCACGCACTCCGGCCCGTCGAGCTTCTCGACGACGCGGATACGCTGAGCGGTCCACGTCCCGCCGGCGGCGGCGGGTTTCCGGTTCTGCTCCTGTTCCTTCTTCTTCGCCTTCGACCCGTCGCAGCCCCACAGAAAGCACAGCCCGACACTCATCACGATCAGTCCCGTCGTCCACTTCCCGATTCTCATTCCGCCCCTCCTTCCCCCCGACCGGCAGCCCGCCGCCAAGCTCACCTCCCGCCCGGCGGGCCGGTCAGGCCGTCATCCCGCTTCGTGACACACGGCTCTTGCCTTCCGAAGTAGATCGTTCAGCTCGGGCGGGATCCAGGGCCTCCCCACGAGCTTGGCAAGACCTTCATCCAGCTTCCCGTACGAGTGCTGCGTAACCTTCCGGCGGTGAAAGACGAGCGCGCCGGCGATCGCCCCGTAATACAGAACGGTCGCGGCGGCCCGCTCCGATTCGGATCGGGCGCGGCGCACCAGGCATTTCCCGTAATCCTTCAGCGCCTGCCGCGCCTCCACGCCGGTCTCGGGCCCGAGGAGCAGGCCGCCGATTGCCTCGCCGACGTGGCCGGCCAACTCATCGCATGGCCTGCCAAGGACCGCCGGCAAGGAGTCCGCCACGGCTGCGTCCAGCGAAACCGGCCGGGCGAACAACTCCCGTACGAGCTCCTCGGCGGGACGATCCGCGCCCTGCCTTCCGGGGCTCCCGGCGATGGTCAGCAGGCGGGCCAACTGGATTGAATTCAGATCGAACGTGGATTCCATGGCGGTGCTTCTCCGCTCACGCCCCCTCCGAACAGGACGGACATTCCACCAGTATCAGATACGAAAACGCGCGGCTCATTTTGCGCCCCGCTTGGAAAGAATTTCTACCAGGTCCTGAATCTCCTGATCCACCTCCTCGTCTGAATCGACAAACGGGCGGACGTGGCGCCAGAGCGTCGCCTGGAAGCGCCGCTTCACGGTCACCAGCATGTTCGAAACGGTGGCCTTGCTGCTGATCCCGTGCTTCGCGCAGAGGTCTTCAATCGGAGCCGGCTCGACGTCCCCCATGATGGGCGCCACCACCCGCGCCTGGAACAGCTTCCAATGCGTCTCCTTACCGCTCTCGACGCACTCTTTCTCCACCTCGGCGAGCACCGCATCCAGCAACGCCGAGGCCCACGCATGATGGAACGCCTCGTCCGGCGACGCCGAGAGCACAGGCTCGGGAACATTGGGAGCCCCCAGACCCTCCAGCGACACCAGCCCGGACGCGGGCATGCGTTTCTGCGCCGACTCGGCACGATGAACGCTCGTGACGTAGTGGTCCAGCGCGGTCAGCAGGAACGTCCGAAACCGGCCTTTGGAACTCTCCGCCCGCTGAAACAGTTCCCGGCCCAGCACGACCTCCTGAAAGAACCCCTGGGTCAGGTCCTTCGCGGTCTCGTTGTCCTGTCCCTTCCGCCGCAGGTAACAGTACACCGGCTTCCAGTACCGGCCGAGCAGCTCGCCCAGCGTCTCCTTCCGCCGGGCATCGTCGCCGGTCTGGGCGCGGAAGATCTCCGTCCAGTGCGTAGTGTCAAACGATTCCTTTCGCCCGCCCATCTCGGTTCGGTCATACTTCCCCACGGCTTACTCGCTCCCATTCGGGCTCGTCGACGTGTCGGAGTTCTCCTGCTTCTGCCGGAGACCCCGAATGATCTCCGTCCGCATCTCAAACAGCTTCCGGGCCTCCACATCTTTTCCGCGGTCCTTGAGGAAAGAGACCAAGCTGTCCATCGACCGAAGCGTGAAGGGGTGCTCCTTGCCGAGGACGCGGATCATGCTGTCCAGCGCTTTGCGGAATTGCTGCTCAGCCTCGGGGAACTTGCCCTCCTCTTCCAGCACCCGGCCCAGGCTGTTCATCGACACGAGCGTCCAGATGTGGTCCTTGCCGAGCACCTCCTGCATCCCGGCGATTACTTCCGTGTAGACCCGTTCCGCCTCAGCGTACTTGAGCTGCGCCTGCAGCACGAAGGCCAGGCTGCTCATCGTCATCAGCGTATCGCGGTGGCCCTTGCCCAGGGCTTTCTGCATGGCGGCAAGCGTCTCGCGATAGAATTTCTCCGCCGCCGCGTATTCGCCCCGGGCTCGCAGCACGGAGGCCACCTGGCCCATCGACGCGAGCGTGTCGGGATGATCCGCTCCCAACACCCGCCGCTGGGCGGCGAGGGTCTGGCGATGAAGCCTCTCAGCGTCCTCGTACTTGCGTTGCCTCTGAAGTGTCACCGCCAGTGCGCTCATTGTCCGAAGCGTGTCGGGATGATCCGCCCCCAGAGCCTTCCTCCGGGCCGCCAGGGTCTCGCGGTACAACTTCTCCGCTTCGGGGTACTTGCGCTGCTCCTGAAAGACCTTGGCCTGCAACTCCATCCGCGCCCGCCGCTCGCTCTCCCCGGCGGCGCGGGCCAGGTTCCGCTCATGAAGAATCCGGACGTACGCCAGCACGGCCAGGCCGACGAGCACCGCTACGACTGCCGCGCCGATGGCGACCGGCACCCGGTACTTCCGGATGCGCTTGGCCAGAAAGTAGACGGTCGTAGGCTTCCTCGCCTTCAGCGGCTCGCCGTTCAGGTAGTTGTCGATGTCCTGGGCCAGCGCCCCGGCCGATGCGTAGCGCCTGTCCGGGTCGTGAGCCAGCACCTTCAGCAGGAGGGCGTCGAGTTCCCGGTTGATCCTCTTGCTTCGCTCCCGCGGGCGCTTGATGTCCTCCTCCGCGATCCGCCGGAGCACCTCGTAACGCGTGCCGGACAGGTCGTGTGGCAGCTCGCCGGTGAGCAGCCGGTACAGGATCACGCCCAGGCTGTACACGTCGCTGCGCGTGTCGATCTCCGCCACCCGCCCGGCCGCCTGCTCGGGGGACATGTAGGCGGGCGTGCCGCTCACCTCGCCGTCCAGCGATATGGTCAGGCCCACGTCGCCTTCCAGGAACGTCTTGGCCAGGCCGAAGTCCAGCACGTGCGGCTGCCCGTCCGGCGTCACCAGGATGTTGGACGGCTTGAGGTCGCGGTGGATCACGCCGCGCTGGTGGGCGTGCTGCACCGCGTGGCACACCGCGCACATCAGCTCCAGGGTCTGCCGCTGCGCGAGCGCGTGGGTCCGGACATAGTCGGACAGGGTCACGCCCTCGACCAGCTCCATCGCGTAGTAGTAGACGCCCTTGTCGACCCCGCTGTCGTAGACGCGGGCGATGTTCGGATGCTCGAGCCGCGCGGTAAGCTCCACCTCGCGCTCGAAGCGGGCCTGGGCCTTCGCCGAGCCGAACGCACCGGTGCCCAGTATCTTCAACGCCACTTGGCGGTGGGCGCTCTCCTGCACCGCCCGCCAGACCGTCCCCATTCCGCCCTCGCCCAGTCGGCCGGACACCGTGTACCCCTCGATCTCGGGCACGGGGCCGGGGCCGGTCCCGCTTGGCGGGGCAGGTCCGCTGATCGACGGCAACGGGTCTTCGGCCGCGCCGGGAGGGTTGTCGCCTTCGGGTCCGGTCATCGTTCGTTTCCCACGTCTGCGCGAGGCAGGGCGATCGAAGTCGGAAGCAAATGGCTGGGATCCGCCACCGAACTGACTTTAGCCCGCCCTGTCTGACGGGTCAAGGACAAAATGACCGGGGTCCGGTACAAACGGCAGCGGCATGCCGCCTCGACCGAGGCAGCATGCCGCCGTGCGACTATCTCGTCAACACCTACCAGGCGAAGCCGAGGCGCAAGTCCCCAACCTGCATCGAGAACGCCCCGGGCGGATACCTGTGTCCCGTCTTCGCCACGCGCACCCGCACCGTGTAAGGCTCGTTCACCAGTTCGTACCGCGTCTCCTGGTAAGGAACACGGACCATGCGATACGTTTGCCGCGGAACGCGGACCTCTTGCCAGACGTACCGTGTTCTCATTCCGCCGTGCGGGCCGCGGTAGTGGACCGGGACCTGTCGATATTCGGTGACGTAGGTGGTGACCAGCCGGCGTTCGGTCCGGTAGTAGGTCCTCGTGACCGGCCGGCGCACCATCCGGTACCTCGTTTGGGTCTCCCACACGTCGTACGTGTAGGGGACCTTCACGTGCTTCTGGATCCACTTCTTGACGCCGGCGGAGGCCGTCGTCTCCGCGAAGCCGATAAACGTCGCCGCCAACACCGCGATTGCCAACAGCTTTGTCGCCACGCCGTGTTTCATCGTAGCCTCCTTTCTGCCGCGAGGGCACTTGTCCGGGCCGGATAACGGCCAACGTTCGCCTTCAGAACCGAACAGCTTGTCATCGTTCGCCTTCATTTTCTCGCCTCCGGTATTGGGTACGCGATGCGAGAGGGCAGCTTGCGCAGGTCCGCCGGAAATTTCCGCGCGGCGCCTCACCGCTCCCACCTCAGCCGTGGTGAACTTTTTGTCGCACGTGCGACAAAAAGTTTATCAGCTCCCGGCGGCACGGGCGGGGGGCAGGCGGCCTCCTCATCGCCCGCCAACGTCAGGGCGTGCAGGCGTCTGTGCCCCCACGCAGCCCGCACCTTCCGCAGGAACTTATTAGCGTGCCCCTCCCCCAACTCGGGCGGCAGCGCCTGCCGTGCCAGCCGCTCACCCAGGCTGGCCTGGTAATCCTCCCCAGTCGGAAATCTGCGCTCCGCGTAGGTTTTGCCAGTTCCGGTCTCCCTGCCCTTCGTAACTTGATGGTCAGAAGACAACTGCCTGCCGGGGACACTCCCGTGGCTGAGGGATACACGTCAGCCCGTGGTTCATTGCACCATACACATGTGTCCCTCGGTGGTTCTTCGTGACTGCCGGACGGGTCAAGACGCACACGTTGATTTTTCTCGGACGTTTTTCGGAGCGTCAGTGCAGGATTAAAGGTTACATCGACACAAACCAGCACGAACTTAAACAACTCGCTACACTTCAATTGAGGAGTCTCATTTCTTGGTCCCAAATTAGGTGATTTGTGGCATTTTGGCAGGTTTCAAAGAAGGTAACAATTCAGCCAAGTGAAGGCGGAAAGCGGGGGCAGGCAGCGGGTGGCAGTACTGCTCTGCGAAGTAGCTTCGCTACGCAGCACGAGTCCCCGTTTTCCGCCAGCCTTTCGCCACCGCGCGGGGTGCGAAAAACGGTGACCCGCCTGCGCCGAAGCTTCGGCGGGCAGGCTGGCACCAGCGAAGCCAGTGAAACGAGCGGAGACGTGCCGTTCCGTCTGGAACGGCTGGAGTTCGCTCTGCAAACTCCCCCGGCAGGTTTCCTGCCGCCCGTTCCTTCGGAACGGCTTTCGAGTTTGCCCTGCAAACTCCCACGGCAGCTTCGCTGCCGGCCTGTCACCGCTTTTCGAAACGGATTTCTTGCGCCACCCCACTTGACTGAAGTGTTACCAGCGAAGTTCAAGTCGCGAAAACTCATTCTGGCGCGTAACGCCTTGCCCTTTCATGGCTTGCGGCGTCTTGCGAACCCGTTAACCGGACAGTAGTGATTGCGATTGCGAAAAGCGATGAAGGGTCCTGTCAAAACCCTGGTGGGGCAGGCATTCTTGCCTGCCACCGGGCAGACAGGAA
>CAZDHT010000076.1:0-20040 GCA_964505325.1 uncultured Planctomycetota bacterium
ACACCGGCTCCTCGCACCTCGCCTCCGGCAGGAGGGTCACATCCCGGACCTGGCCGGTTGTCACGTCCAGCGCGGCAAGACCTGGCGCTCGGTCGGGCCCGCGGGAACCGATCTTCAGCGGCATGTCGGCACGGACCAGGAGCACGGTCGTGGCGTCGTGCCAGACAATGGGCGGCCCGTCCAGCAATGGCGACTCGCTCTCCAGCCGCATGTAATGGAACGCCGGGCCGGGTCGGGCTACCGTGCCCTTCTCCAGATCGGCCACCACGACCTGGTAGTTCGGCCCCCAATCGGCCGGTCTTGCCCGGCTGTGGGGGGGCCTCGCTGCCTCTTCCCGGCGGATGTACTCGGTGAACGCGAGGTGCTTCCCGTCAGGTGAAAGCGCGATGCCCGCATGCGGGGTCATCGGTCCGAACGGGCACGGCATGAGATCGCGCCACGCGCCATGCGCGAGGTCGCACGCCACCAGTCTTCGGCCGTTGGGCCGGGCGCTGGCGAAGTAGAGACGGCCCGCCCGATACACATATGGCCCGAGGTCCGTCGCCACCGCCCGGCAGGCGCCGCTTGCCAGATCGATTTCCAGCAGGTCGCGACTTCTCAAGCCGTAGAGCTTCCCTCTGGCGACTGTCAGCGGGTGCCAGGCGGCGTCCAGATATCGGTGCGTGTAGACGGGCCGGAGGTCGATCCGCCGCGGCTTCACCGTGGCCAGCACCAGCGTGTTGCACTGGAGGAACACGAAGTGGTCGTACGTCGGGGAAGCGGGCGGCAGGGGTTCGGGCGCACTGACGCAGCCGTAGCCCGCGACCACGCTGACGAACAGAAGCGCTCCAAGCCTTCGCATCGTCATTTCACCGCACGGACCGCTCAGCCCGGCCACCGCCGGGAAGTCAATTATACCCCATGTTTGCCGCGTGACCTATGACGTGTAGCGGCGAACGTCGGAAGGTGATGCGTGCTCAGGCGGGGACGCGCTGCCGTGGGAAAACGGGGACAGATAACTTTTTTCGCCAGGTGAAGCGCCAGTGGCGGTCTCTCTTGCTACCTCGGCGAAAGAAAGTTATCTGTCCCCGTTTTCCCGTGGTCAGAGGGGCTTCTCCATCAGCACCGAGTCAAGCACCACGTTGGGCGCCAGCTCGAAGGCTTTGTCGTGGACTCGGTGGAAGCCGCGCTTCTCGTAGAATGCCACGGCGGTCAGGCTGGCGTATACTTTGATCGTTTCGTGTCCCCGGTCGCGAATGAGCTGCTCGCTGAATGCCACCAGCGCCGACCCGACGCCCTGGCCGGCAGCGTCTGGATGCACGAACAGGTGGCCGATCTCGTTCTTCTTCACCGCAACGTATCCCACGGCGACGCCGTCGCGCCAGGCGAGGAAGTCCTCCTGTTCCGTACTGCGCTTGCGAATGGCATCCGGGAGATTCCCCTCGGCGACGGTTTCGATCACGTCATGCGAGTAGTCGTCGGCCCAGAACGCCCGAACGCTCCACACGACGATCTCCGATGCAAGTGGGTATTCCGCCTCTTCCAGCGGGAGGACGTGCAGGCCGCCTTCTGACATCTGGGTGCCTTCTGAGTTACTTCTTGCCGCCTTGCCCTGGCTGAATCTGTTGGAGGGCGGCGGTCGCCGCCTGGCTGACTCTTCTGTCACGGTCCTTTGCCGCCTGATTGAGCGCCGGTACGGCCGCCCTGGCCGCCGGCCCCATCTTTCCCAGCGTTTCCGCGGCGCGTTGACGCACAGAGCCTTGGTCGTCCTTCAATGCCCGGATGAGCGCCGGCACGACCGGTCCGGCGCTCGGGCCGATCCCGCCCAGCGCCGTGACGGCGCGCGAGCGCATCGAGTGATTCCGGTCTTTCAGCACTTGGAGGAGCGCGGGCACCGCCGCGCTCGCAGGCGGCCCGATGTTGCCCAGCGCTTCGACTGCTCGTTGACGCACGCCGCCGTTCTTGGCCTTTAGCGCCTGGACGAGGGCCGGTACGGCGGCCTTGGCGTCCGGGCCGATCTTGCCCAACGCCGTGATAGCGTGTGAGCGCACCCCGTGGTTTCGGTCCTTGAGCGCCTCGAGAAGCGCGGGCACGGCCGCCCTTGCAGGCGGCCCGATGTTGCCCAGGGCCGGGATGGCCCAGAACCGGCCCCGCCAGTCTTTGTCCTTCAGCGTTTCGATGAGGTCGGGGACGGCCTTGGCGGCAGCGGGGCCGATCTTGCCGAGCGCCGTTCCGGCGCGGGAACGGAGCGTGGGATCCGCCTTGTTCTTCAGAGCTTGAATAAGTGTCGGAACGGCGGCGCTGGCAGGCGGGCCGATGTTCCCCAGCACATCGGTCGCGAAGCTCCGCAGATTCGCGTCCTGACCTTTCAGGGCTTTCAGCAGATGCGGGACGGCCGCCGGGCCGATTTTCGCCAGAGCCCAGCCGGCCTGAGAACGTGCCCGCCATTTCTTGTCCTTGCTGCTGAAGAGCGCCATCAGTGCGGGGATTGCCGGCTTGGCCGGGGGCCCAATCCTGCCAAGGACCGAGGCAGCGGCGCTCCGCACGCGCTCATCTTCATCCTTGAGAGCGGGGACAAGATGCGGCACCGACGCGGCGCCAATCTTGCTGAGGGCGTCGGCGGCGCCGCGCTGCGCGTTCCGATCCTTGTCCCTTAACATCCGGACGAGCGCGGGCGCGGCCCCGGCGGCGGGCGGCCCGATGTTGCCGAGGTACCTGGCCGCCCGGCTGCGCACGTTGCTGTCTTGGTCCTTCAAGGCCCGGGCGAACTGGGGAACGGCGTCCGGACCCAGCGCGTTCAGCGCAGAGGTGGCGAAGTGGCGAATGCTGCTGTCCTGATCTTTCAGGGCCTGAAGGAGGGCCACGGCGGCGTCCTTGGCCGGTGCGCCGATTTTGCTCAGCGCCTGGGCCGACGGCCGGCGCACCTCCACGTCGGGGTCCCGGAGACCCTGGATGAGTTGCGCGACCGCTGGTGCGCCGATCTTCGCCAGGGCTTCGGTTGCCTCGGCGCACCCGACCGGGGGTTTCTCTCTCAGCACCTGAAGGAGTGCCGGCGCGGCTTCGCCGGCGCCGGGCCCGATGTTCCCCAACGCCACGGCGGCGGGCACACGCAGCGCCTGTATGTTCTTGTCTTGCAGCGCCTGGATCAGCCCAGGCACGGCATCCTTCGCCGGAGGCCCGATCTTCCCAAGCGCCTCGGCGGCGTCGCGGCGCAGCGGCCAGTACTTATCTTCGAGGAGCCGGACGAGGCCGGGAACGGCCACCTTGGCGGCCGGCCCCATCTTCCCGAGAGCCGCGGCGGCCCGGCCTTGCACGTCCCGCTCCTTGTCCTCCAAGATGCGGGCGAGCGCGGGTACGGCGCTCGCGGCAGGCGGCCCGATCTTGCCAAGCGCCTCGGCGGCCCGGCCCCGGACCGTTGCGTTCTGGTCTTTCAGGGCCAGCGTGAGCGCCCATATCGCGTCTTCAGCGGGGAGGCCGATCTTGCCCAGGGCCTCAGCGGCGCAGTACCGCACACCTGCGCTGCGATCCTTCAGGGCGCGGATCAGCGCGGGCACGGCGTCTTTGGCTTCGGCGCCGGTGTTCCCAAGGGCCAGAGCGGCGTAGCGCCGCGTCGGTTCCTCCTTCGCTCCGCAGGCCCGGATGAGCTGCGGGACGGCCGCGGGCCCGATGCGCCCCAGGGCGAGGGAAGCCCGCGAACCGACCCAGTCATTCTCGTCTTTCAGGGACTGAATGAGTGGCGGGATTGCGTTCCTGGCTTCCGGGCCGATCTGCCCCAGCGCCTCCGCAGACCGACCCCGCACCGCTGCGTCCTCGTGTCTCAGGGCGCGCACCAGCGCCGGGACGGCCCCCACCGCGGACGGGCCGACGTGACCCAGCGCCAGCGCGGCACGTGAACCGACCCAGGCGTCCTTGTCTTTCAGAGCCTGGACGAGCGCCGGCACAGCGTCCTTGCCCTCCGCACCCAGCTTCCCAATGGCTTCGGCAGCCCGGCCCCGCACCGCCATGTCCTTGTCCTTCAACGCGCCGATCAGTGCCGGAATGGCCTCCTTAGCCGCCGGCCCAACGTCTCCCAAAATGGCTGCGACGCCGCGCCGCACGAACACGTTGGGGTCGCTCAGGGATTGAGTGAAGTGAGGCACGGCGCCGGCTCCCAACGCCCGCAGCGCGGCGGCGGCGCGCTGCCGCACGGTGATGTTGTTGTCTTTCAGGGTCTGGATGAGCGCCGGAATCGCGTCCTTGGCATCGGCCCCGATGTTCCCCAGCGTCTCCGCGGCGAGGCGCCGCGCGTAGCCGTCTTGGTCTTTCAATGTCTGGATGAGATGGGGGACGGCCGCGGCTCCGAACGTCCGGAGGGCGCCGGCGGCGCCGTGGCGGACGCTTACGTCCTTGTCTTTCAAGGCCTGAGCCAGGGCGGGAATGGCCCCGGCGGCGGCGGGCCCGATGTTCCCCAGCGCCTTGGCGGCGTTGTAGCGCGTCCAGGCGTCCTGATCCTTCAGGGCCTGGAGGAGAAGAGGCGCGACCTGGCCGGCGGGCAGGCGCATCTTCCCCAACGCGAGGGCGGCCCAGCCTCGCACTGCCGGGTTCTCGTCTTTCAAGGCCAGGATGAGAGCGGGCGCCGCCTGCGTGGCGGCAGCGCCGACGGTCGCCAGCGCCGCGATGGCATTGTAACGCACCACCGCTTCCTTATCTTTCAACGCGGCCATCAGCGCCTTTACGGGCCGGCCGTCACCCGGCTTGCCCAGCGCCAGGGCCGCGGACGCGCGGACGTCGCTGCTCTCATCGCCCAGCGCCGAGACCAATGCGTCGACGGCGCGCTGGTCGCCCAGCTTGCCCAGCTCCTGGACGGCTTGCCGCCGCACCAGCGGGTTCTCGGATTTCAGCAGCGCGATCTGCTGGTCCAGGTTGGGCGGCTCCGCCGCCTCGACGGCGGCGAAGGACGACAGCAGGACGAGCAGAGCTATCGATCGTTCGGCCTGGCGGCCAGAGCGAAACATCGGGTTCCGTTCCCTTGGACTTGCAGAGCCGTTCGGGCCGGGCGCCCTGCAGCTTGGTTGGTGAAGCGCTCTATAGCCAAGTGTATTCCGGGCTGGCGCAAAGTCAAGCGGGGGGTTTGCACGGGGGTCGGCTGTCGGCCGGATCGAGTCATTCGGTCACACGGGAGGGTAGTCCCGTCTCGCGGTGAGCGGGCGCAACAGGCCCGGGGGATGTGGTCATTCGGCAACATGACGTAACCGGTTGTGCGAGCAACATTTCGCGTCCAGCGGCTCAAGGGCGCGTTTCTCGCGGGCAACATCGGGCCAAGCGGCACCCCCGGAGGAGCGCCGGCGACGAGCTTGCCCGGGGGATTCAAGTGGTTGCGCTTGATGAGCTTACGGGTTGCCGGCCATTTTTCTGCCACTTGCCGCGAGACTTGGCACGGAATTTGCTCTGGCTATAGATCAGAAAACACCGCTGCCCACGACACCTGGGGTAGTCTGCTGTGGGGAAGCGGCGGAGGGGTCATCGAACAACTTGGTGAACGGTACGGGCGCGCTCCAGCGGTTTACGCTCAGGAACGGGCGGGACGCCGCTGGCCGGCGCGATTCGCCGTTTCTGTTCGCAGATCCTGCCGACGGACTTGCAAGGTCCGGCCACGGCGGGGGCAAGAGCGCGGATTGCCCGCGCAGAAAGGAGGCGGGGCGCACCGGGGGAGTGCGCACGGGTCCGAGGATTGATAAGGGGAGGGCATGGCACCGAGCCAGGGCTGCCGCCCCGGGTGTGCGCGGATGCACTGCATGCGCCCTGCCAGGGGTCCGCTGGTGGTCTGGCAGCGGTGCACCTGAAGGAGTTGAGACACGCAGGCTGCGGAGGAGTTCAATGGCGGAAGGGGAGTCAATGAGTGCTGTCCGCTCGGCCCACGGTGTAGGGCCGGTGGGGGTAGGAGAGGAGGTGCGGAATGTGTAGACGGGTGTCTGTTTTTCTGGCTGTCCTGATTCTGGGCTGCGGTCTGCTGATCTCGACCGCGCCGGCTTCATCCTGGTACTGGAAGCCGGGCTGGCCGAGCGCACCGAGCGGCGTGCCGGACTTTGACCAGAGCCAGGACTTCGACGACGCCGACGGGGATGACAATCCGGCCACGGGGGGCATCGATCCCAACTACTGCACGCCCGTGGCGACCGCCAATTCCATCTGGTGGTACGGCTCGATCCCGGGGAATACAACTTACCAGGGCAGCCCGACCAACCTTCGTTACCCCGCGCTGGCCGACGTGGACCAGGACGGGATCATCGACCGCACGGGCGCTACCAGCAAAGACACGCCTGTACACCTCGTACAGAACCTGGCGGTTAACATGGACACCAACGACCAGCGGCTCGCCGACGACGGTCACCAGGGCACGTGGATCCCGCAGGAGGCGCTCCCCACCCGCTTCGGCGGCCATACCGGGACCGATGAGTACATCATGCTGCGAAACGTGCCGCTCAAGACTCGGACCTACTTCTATCCCACTTTCGAACAGATTCAGTCCGAGGTCCTCAGCTCTCACGACGTGGTGCTGCACGTGTGGGTCGATCCCACCAACCCGCATCCAGAGACTCCAGAGCCGGAGGGGGCCGATCAAGGGACCACCCTCCACTCGGTCACCGTTGCAGGCGTAGACTGCGGCGACCCGCCGGGGCACCAAGGCGCGAGGATCGCTATCAGCGACCCCAACGCCGATGCACGCGAGGCGGGCACGGCACCTCACGGACGGGTCTTGCCGCCGGGCCACGCCCACGGCGTCCCGTACAGCGCGTTGCACAACAATCCGCTTTACGTATCCCACGACGGTTACAACGTGGTCGCGCCCACGGGCGGCCCGGGAAGCGGGTTCGGGCTCCAGGGCTATCTGGGTCAGGACGCGGTCTACGCGACGATCGTGTCGCCCACCGCGGACCGGCCGATCTCCTTCTCGGTGGACAAAGGCGCCGAGGGGGTGATGCCGCTTCTGCCGTGGGGCAGCCCACCCAACGACGTGCGGGAACTGGGCACAGCGGGGACCATCTCGCCAAACCCGCCGAATCCCAGCCACCAGTTGCAGACCGAAGCCGAAGTCTTCCAGGGCAGCCTGCGGCCGCTCCAGCCGGGCGCAACCGGGCCCAACGTGGATGTGATTTCGGCCGCGCTGGGCGTCGGGCCCGGCGCGCACAATCCTCCGCCGCCGCTGCTCGTGCCTGCTCCGCCGGGACAGTTCGGCCTGAACCCCGGCGACAACATCAACGCCCTCAGCTACGGCAAGGACTCCGGGAACGTCCTTTACTTCTCGGTGGACCCGAACGCGACGGGTGTGCTCGGCACGGGCGTGAACAACGAGGCGGTGCAATCCACCAGCCAGATGGGTCCGTGGCCTGCGGGTAACCCCATCCCGATGAACCCGGGTGGGGGCGACTGGGTCCTCGGCTCACCTGTCGGGGGCAACGAGGCGGCCGGCGACATCTTCAAGGCCGGAGAGTTCAAGATGTTCGGCGCGTATGTGGGGCAGCACCTCAGGGACGGCGCGGTTGATCTGTGCTGGGTGTGTGATCACCCAAACCGGCCGGCCAACGTCTGCTTCGTGGACGAGGCGCAGCTCGGCCTCCAGGCGCCCGCCAACAACGGTTCGTTCCTCAACGACCAGGTGGAGGATGACCTGGACGCGCTCGAGTACGCGGACACCCATGACGGAACCTGGGGCGTCGACACGGATGGGGACGGTCAGGTCGACAACGGGAAGTTCGCGTTCTTTTCCCTGAACGCGCCGTCGAACCCGGCTGGCGGCGGCCCCGACTCGCCCGAGGACATCCTCGTGTCGGCCGGCGCGACGCCGAACAGCTTCAGCGTCTACGCCGACGGCGTCAACGACATCGGCCTCCAGGCGGGCGACGACCTGGATGCGCTGATCCTGTCCGACCTGGCGCTCAAGCAAACGCCCGAGGGCCAGATCATCATGTGGATGCCCGACGGCGTTCTCAACCCGGGCCTCGACGAGGCGCTGTTCTCGCTGGCCGCGGGATCGCCTTCGCTGGGCGCTGCGTTTTCACCCGGTGACGTCTTCTACACCGACTTCCAGGGCAGCTTCTCGCTCTGGGTCAACGCCGCTCAGCTCGGGCTGCTGGCCACCGACGAGTTGAACGCGCTGGACACAATGCCGCACCCGGACGGCGTCCCGCCCATCCCGGAGCCGGGGACGCTTGTCCTCGTGCTTCTGTCGGGTGTGGGTCTGCTCGGACGCCGGGCCGTACGTCGGCGTTAGCTACAGGTAGAGGGTCGGTATCAGGCGGAGGGCTCTGCGGCGAAGCCGGAAACACCGCTTCGCAGCAGAGCCCTCTGGGGGCTAATCACCTGCCGCAGTCCGACCCCAATGCCGCGAACCAAACAGCCGCGCCCCCCCGGCCGGGCAGATTCATTACACCCCGAGCTACCATAGACCAATGCTTACACCCCTCTGCGCTCCCACGCGGGTGCGCGTTGACCGCGCAGCCTCCGCGCCATCACGGTTCGGTCGTCCCGACGTCGGATTGGACCCCGGGAGTTCGCGGGACATATCACTTATCCCGACCTCCTCAAAGGAGGAGTTCGGCATTGTGTCCTCCCCAGACTCCCGCCGAGAATTGATCCCGAGTCCGCACCGCCCTCTGCGGCAGCAGGTTGCGTCTTCGCCGGGTGCCAGACACCGATGTCCCCGATGTCCTCATCCCCCCGCCGCGTCGAGGCAATTAGTATGATGTCCCCGAGAACCCGCCCAGGTATTCCAAGCGACCTGCGAAGATATTAAGCAACGGACCTGCCACACTTCGGGCAGCCTTCGCTTAATTCATAAGTGGCTGGGGAGAGAATAGTTCGGTGTCTCTTGTCTGGTCGCAGTCGCTCAGATAACCGGAGATCCAAGCTCCTACTTGAATGTATCGGAGGTCATGCCACCGATTCTTGTGCGCCCCGGCGTTCGCGCCCCCGACCGTTTTCATGCTTGGCATGGCCCCCCTTGCGCGTGATAATCTCCTCTATGGACGCGGCCATTGTCGTAGCACACCCCGACGACGAGATCATCTGGAGCGGCGGCCTGATTCTCCGCCATCCGACATGGCAGTGGACGGTCCTCTCGCTCTGCCGACGTGACGACGCCGACCGGGGTCCGAAGTTCGGGCGCGTCTGTCAGATGTTGGGCGTGCACGGGGCCATATCTGACTTGGACGACAGCGACCCGTTGCAGCCCATCGACGCGGAGCGTCAGATCGGCGGACGCGTTCTGGACCACCTCGGCGGGTACCAGTGGGACCTGTGTCTGACGCACGGCCGCAACGGCGAGTACGGCCACGCACGCCACCGACAGGTCTACGCGGTGGTTGGCGCGCTGGCGGAAGCCGGGCGCCTGCGTTGCCGGCGGCTGTGGACGTTCGCGTACGAGGCGCAGAGCCCGGCCGGCATCTGCCGCCCGGCGTCTTGGGCGAACCGGACGGTCGGCCTCTCCGCAGAACAGTTGGCGGAGAAAAAGCGCATCGTCCGGGATGAATACGGGTATCCTGAAGACGGCTTTGAAGTCCGCGCGTGTATTTCGCCCGAGGCGTTCCTCCGGGTGAAGGACTCGGATGAGGAGCTGATCCTATGAGAGTGCTTGTGCTGTACGACTACCCGCCCAGCCCCGGCGGGTTGGCCACCCAGGGCGACCTGCTGCGGCAGGGTCTCGAGAAGATCGATGTCGAGACGCGCCCGGCGCCGTTCGAAGGGGCGCAGGAGAAGGAATGGTACTACCGCTGGTTCAAGCCCGATGTGGTCGTGGGGATCGGCTGGTGGGGCCACACGCCGGAAATCGTGCTGCACCCGATGCGCTTCGGCCTGCCCGCGGTACCGTGGCTCGTGGCCGATGGTTTCGTCGCCAATTACCATGAGGTGCTGGGCTCACTCCCACTGATGCTTGCCACGAGCCAGTGGGTCAAGGAGACCTATGAGCGCGACGGCGTCAACGTGGACACCATGAAGGTGGTCCCGATTGGCTGCGACACCGACGTCTTCCGCCCTATCCCGAGAAGCGATCCGCGCGTGAAAGCAGTGCGTGATTCGCTCGGAGTCAACCCCGACGAGAAGCTCATCCTCACCATCGGCGGCGACGCCGCCAGCAAAGGCGCACAGGAAGTGATGCAGGCCTTGGCCCTCATCAGCCAGGAATGCCCGAACTGGAAGTACGTTTGCAAGGTCTGGCCGCAGCCCCGCACCACCCGCCAGATGCGCGAGGACATGGACCTCATCCGACAGCTCGGCATCGGCGACCGCGTCATCTTCGCCAGGGGCCAGTTCACGCGCAATTTCGTCCCGTACCTGATGAACGCGTGTGACATCTACGCCGCGCCCAGCCGGCTGGAGGGCTACGGCATGCCGATGATCGAAGCCCAGTCCTGCGGCAAGCCCGTGATCAGCGTCGCGGCGATGGGCATGCTGGACACCATCAAGCACGAGCGGACCGGGCTGCTTGCCCGGGTGGCGCAGGAAATCACCATATCGGAAGCAACCCTCACCGCTGACATGGGCTATAAGCGACGGAAGGACATCGCCTTTCCTGAGCCCAAGAAGGTCGCCGTCCGCGCCGACGTGAACGACCTCGCGAAATACCTCAAGCGGCTGCTCACCGAGGACGACACGTGTAAGAACATGGGCGACGAGGGGCGCCGCAACGTGGTCGAGAATTTCCACTACATCCAGGTGGCCGAGCGGATCGCCAGCGAGCTGGCCGATACGTTCGGCCTCACCTTCCCGTAGGAGTGCTCGCATGCTCGAGATCTCCAAGGTCCGCATGCAGGACCTCCGCGTCACGCCCGCCGTCGGCCGCGGGTGCCAAGCGGCGAAGAGAGTCCTGCTTCACAACAACGTCGGCCCGTTCGACGGCCTGCCGCGCACGGCCGGATGGGGGTATCCGGAACCGTACACGCGCGACCAGATGATCGTGTCGCTGGCCACCGCCGTGATCCAGCACCGCGCGCTGCTGCGAGGCACCCGTCTCACCCTCGGGGCCTTGGCCGGCAACCAGTCGGAACTGGGACACATCCCCTCGTACGCCCACGACGGCGACAACCGCGGCGCCTCCGACACCACCCCGCTCTACCTCATCGGACTGGCCGCCTATCGTCGCTCCTCCGGCCGCAGGCGGTGGCTGGACTCGTCCGCCCGCACCGCGCTGAGATGGCTGGCCTACCAGAGCCCCGATGACAAGGTCGTGCTCGACCAGCAGCCGACCACTGACTGGCGCGACGAACAGTGGGTTCCCGGGTTCCCGCTCTTCCTGAACGTCTTGCTCTACGCCGTGCTGCGGCTCTACGATCAGCACGATCGGGCCAGCGTGCTGTACGGGATCCTGAACTCGAGCACGATGGAGTCGTTCGGCCCCGAGCGCCACCAGGGCCTGGTCGTCCCGGACCAGCCGTTCTACGCCTTGTGGACGTTCAAGAGCTACAGTTCACGTCGGTTCGACCTGATCGGCAACAGCCTCGCCATCCTGACCGGGGTGGCCCCGCCGGAGCGCGCCCGCGCCATCGTCGAGTACGTCGAGCAGAACATCGACATCATGCGACAGACCGGGCAGCTCGTGCTGGAGAGCCCGCCGTGCCTGTTCCCCTACATCGGCCCATACGACCGGGACTGGCAGCCCCGATACGAGCAGTACTGTCAGCCGGGGCACTACCACAACGGCGGGGTATGGCCGTTCACCGTGGGGTTCTACGTGGCCGCGCTGGTCGCCGCCGGCTGGATAGACCGGGCCCGGGATCGACTGAAGTACCTGACGCGGCTGGTCCGGCCCGCGGTGAACCCCGAGCTCAAGTACGGTTTCAACGAATGGTTCGACTCCCGCACCGGTTTGCCCAAGGGCAACGACTGGCAGTCGTGGTCGGCGTCGATGTATCTCTACGCTGCAGCGTGCGTGGCGACGGGCCGGACGCCGCTGTTCGACGAATGCCGCGCCGCGTCGCCTCACTGGCAGTAAGACCGAAGTATCCGATGAAAGACCAGCGTGTCTTGATCACAGGCGCAGGTGGCCGGGTCGGCGCCGCGATCGCGCTCGAACTGGCGAAGAACAACGAGGTCCACGGCGTCGACCTCTTCGACCACAACCGCGAACGGCTCGAGAGCGGCGGAGTCGTCTTCCACAAGCTCTGTCTGGGCACGCACGACCTCGGCGCGCTGCCCCGGCGGTTCGACTACGTCTTCCACCAGGCGGTGACTTGGGCGGTCACCAACCGGGAGCAGGAGATCGCGGCGCGCAACGTGTCGGTCAAGGGCGTCGTCCGCTTGCTCAAGACGTGGCGCGACGCGAAGCGGTTCATCCTCGGTTCGACGGGCGGGGTGGTGCGAGAGTCACAGGAGTTGGCTGACGAGTCGGCGCTGCGCGAGCCGGACGCCAATCCCTACCACGCCTACAAGTTTGCGATGGAAGTGGTGGCCGAGTCCATCGCCGACGAAGACGGTCTCGACGTCGTGATCCCCCGTTACTACTGGCCGTGGAGCGCCAGCAACGGCTTCCCTCACACCTGGGTGATCGTGCCGATGCTCCGCGGCCGGCCCGTGCAGATCTGTAGAGCGAAGCCCATCCGCACCACGCCGCTGTTCATGCCGGATTGCGTTCGTTATTCCATTGCCCTCGCCGAGGCGCCGGAGGTGCCGCGAGTGATCCACGTCGCCGGCCCGCAGATGGTCACACCGGAGGAGATGGCCGAGGTGGTGGGCGAGTTGCTCGGGGTAGAGCCTCGGTTCGAGGACACGCGGCGGCCGTTCGTGTCCTTCCTGGGGAACCCGTCGCTATGCTACCGGCTGTTCGGCCCCCCGGAGTACGATCTTCGGCGGTCGCTCAAGACGGCGGTCGAGTGGCACCAGCAGCATCCCGACGAGCACAAGCGACGTGACATCTTCGACGCGCCCGCCACGTGGTAAGAACATATACTCAATGAGAGCGCTCTGGCTGTGCTTTGTGCCGCTGTTCGTCACAGCCGACGCGATTGGCGCGCGGGTCATGTTCACGTCACTCACCGAAGGGATGGAGCGCCGCGCGCGCTCCGCCCTTGGCAACCGAGTGGTTTGTGTCAGGTCGTACTACTTCTTGAAAGGCTCCTTGATGACGTCCTTGGCGCCCTCGATCGAGGTGGTCAGCAGGTTGCGCGTGGCCTTGACGGCATCGGTGCCAATCTCGTCGGCCGCCTCTAGGGCCCCCGTTACCGCGTGCTTGACCGCTCCGCCGGCGTCCGCGCCGACGTCTTCCGCGGCTTTGATGCCCGCCTTGGTGGCGGCGACGGCCGTCTTGCCCACGTCCGCCCCCGCGTCGGAAGCGCCCTTCACGGTCCCCCTGACCGCCGCTTTGAGGATCGTCAAGACGTCCCCGCCGACTTCCGCCGCGGCGCGGACCGCGCCGGTGACCACCTGCGCGGCTCCTTTCTCTGCGGCTGTCGTCACATCGGCGGCTCCGTCAACGGCCGTCACCAGCACGTCGCGAGCGGCCTTCAGAACGGCCTCTGCCGTTTCTCCAGTCAGCTTGACCGCTCCAACAACCGCCATCTTGGCCGTGCGGCCAACTGCGGACAGTCCAGACTTCTCCATCAGTGTTCCTCCTTGAGCCAGAGCGGATTCTCCACGTCTGCCCCCCGACCGTCGAGGGGTACCTCTTGACCCCGCCTCGCGAGGTCCTCGCGCATTCCTTGAAACAACTCGCGTTCGCCTGCTTGCCCCGGCCTACTCGCTGCGACGCGGACCGGTCCATTCATCCAGCTTCCGGGCGGCAAAGTCACGGCCACCGATGCCGAACGCCAGAGCCGCTGCTGCGGCCGCCGCGCCAAGCAGCAGCCCGGCCAGCCGCCAGGGGAGAGGCCGCCTGCGCGACAGAATTGCCGCTGCCTATGCTTCGGCCTCCTTTTCTGCCGGGGATCGGATATGTCCTCCAGTCACTCACGCACGTGCCTGTAGAACAGCACCTTTGCAGCCTCGGCTGCACCAACACACAGTGCTACGATCATCCCGGCGATGATCACGAGGCAGACCGCGAACGCCAGCAGCGTTTCGTCGGGTATCGGCATACCCACGATTCCGAGCATCGGCACCGCGAAGAAACCGCCGTATCCGTGCTGTACCAGTAGGCGGTGAAGCGTCGCTGCGATCACGGGTTGCTCTCTGCGGGCCGCCTTGGCGCATGGTGGCCCGCGCCTCTCGGACGCCGCTCTTGAGCATTGCCGCAGAGCCAGTCTTCAGCGATTGAGGTCTGTGTTCACCCCTCATCGCGAACGGTCTCTCCTCGGCCAATCGGATCGGCCCTCAGGCATTCGTGGCCTGGGCTCGACGTAGGGATTGGGTTTTGGCGCCTGGTACACCCTCGGCGGGGCCTGGCCTCTGCGAAGCTGCTCGGGCGGCTTCCCCACGACAGGGGACTTGGGAAGACGTACGGTGGCCGGTTCACGATCCTTGGGTGGTGTCACCGCCGCCTTGGTCTCCAACATCCGCCGTTGGTCGCGCATCTTGCGGACGTCTTGCCCGCGCCGATCCACGCGCTTCCGCTCTTGCTGGCCTAGCGTCTGGAACCGCACCGGGCTGCCTTCGCTCTTCGCCAGTCGGTCGAGCGGCGTGGCAACGACGATGGGCTTGTTCGTTGACTTGACGCTGCTGGCCACGCGGGCGGTCTGGGCCGCCAGGGTGCGTGGCGGTCGCGCGTCCTCGTGGTCGCGGCGCCGGCGGAACTCGGCCTGAACGCGGGATTCCCACCCGCGGTCTCGCCGATGCTCCCAGCGCTCGTGAGCGTAGATAGGATCGTAGCCGTGGCGCCGGGCATAGAGCGAGGACCTCGGGAAGAACCCCGCCTGATAGTAGCTGGCCGCGTAGTAGTCGCCGAAGTAGTAGTGGCCGTAGCTCGGGCGCAGGAAAAGATGATCGGTGAACAGAGCGAGATCGATCACCGTCGCGGGCGAATAGCGGAAGCCGCGCCGCCTGTACACCCTGGCGTTGAAGTAGGCTGGCGCAAAAAGAACGCCGCGACGGCGGATACCGTAGTCCCAGTAGCCACCGACAAAGACGTAGCCGCGAGGAGTCCAGACATAGTGGCACGGGACCCACACCCAGTTCGGCTGCATGGCCGCCCAGTACCCGGGCCGCCAGGCGTAGCGACCGCCGGCCCATACCCAGCAACCCGGCACCCAGCCGTGGTCCTCCGACGGGGCGCTGATGTTGGGGCCCACTTCGACCGTATCGGGCGGCGCCGACAGATACTGGACTTCCGTCGCCTTGGCGTCTGCCCAGTAGCCTGAGGTCCACTGGTAGCCCTGCTCGACCTTGCTCCAATACCCCGGTATCCACTGACGGCCTGGCGGCAGGGCCCGCCAGATGCCACTGACCCAGAGAAAGTCGCCGCGCTCGCCGTCCCACGCCCAGTAGCCGGGAATCCATGCCACGTCGGCCCCCTCCGGTTTCTGCGCCGGCGGCACTTCCTCGATGGGGTTTGCCGGCTCCTTGGCCACCACGATTCCCGGCCGGGGGTCGAAACTCACCGTCTCCGCGAAAGCTTCGTGCACGGGACCGCGCGTGAGCACCTCTACGCCTTCCTGGGCGTCCGCCGGGCCCGGCTGCTCGGCGGGCTCCCCGGCCGCGGCAGGCGCTGCGCCGATGGCCGTGAGCATCGCGGCCAGATAACAGATGATCCAGACGACACGCAGGTTCATGCTCGGTTCCTCCTTCCCCTTCTTCGGGGCGGCTCCACCAGACACTTGCCGGACCGTTTCCCATCTGCTGCTGGGCTGAGGCCAACGGCAGATGACCACGGGTCACGCGGGGATCTCGAGCCACCCCAGCACAAAGGCGACCGACGGCCCATTCCTTCGGTTCGCAAGCGGCGGTAGCTGACACCTCCGACGCGTTCTTGCGCCTGGGAATCGCGCAACGGCCGCCTACTTGAACGGCTCCTTGATGACGTCCTTGGCGCCCTCAATCGAGGTGGTCAGCAGGTCGCGGGTGGCCTTGACGGCATCGGTGCCAATCTCGTCGGCTGCCTCCAGGGCACCCGTTACTGCGTGCTTGAGCGCTCCGCCCGCGTCCGCTCCGACGTCTTCCGCAGCCTCGCCGGTGGCCTTCCAGGCCTACTTCGTCGCATCCTCGACGGCCTCGCCGGCATCCTCGACGGCGTTGTCAACGGTCCTGCCCGCATCCTTCGCCGTCTCTTTGACGGCCTGTCCGGCCGACTTGGCCGCATCCGATACCTTCTCGGATGTGCTCTTCTTCTCGCACCCCGCCGTGCCGAGAGCCAGCGCCACCACAACCGCAAACGCCATCAGTATCCTGCCCATGAGCCTTCTCCTAAAAGGGCTCCGGATCAACCGGGGCCTACGCATGATGCCGCCTGCCGCGCACCAGTGAGACCACAAACAGCACCAGAAAGACCACGAACAGGACTTTGGCGATCCAGGCCGACGTGCCCGCGAGGCCGGCGAATCCGAGAGCACCGGCCACAATAGCCACAAGCAGGAAAATCAATGCGTAGTACAACATTCTCGTACTCCTTCCTCCTATGCAGTTCTCCTCAATCCGCGCAACAGCCCCACCAGCCCGACGATGCACAGCACCGCCCCGCCGATCAGCATCCATATTGCCTTGTCGGTGGGCGATCCGGTGAAGAAGCGCGAAATGTCCGAGCCAAGCGACTCCGACGCGTTGATCCCGAGAGTCACGAGCACGACGCCTCCAACGAGAAGCGCCAGAGAAAACGCCTTGTACATGGGAAGCCCTTTCTTCTATTCAGGGTGCTCCATTTCCTAGTGCCTTCAAGAACCACTTGGCCGCTTCACTGGATCGCGAGCCTGACACCACAGAAGCAGCGGAACAGCATCGGGCGAGGGTCATGCTCCAGGCCTCTGCCAAGTATTTCTTCTCTTGTTCCGGCCTCCGTTGCAGCCGGGAACGATTACGGAGCGACCACCTTCACTTTGAATCCCACGGAGGCGGATTCACCTGTCTCCGGCGTCCCTGTCACAACGACAGGGTATTCGCCGAGAGCCGCATCTTTAGGCACCGAAACTCGGATCTGCACATCCGCTGCGGCGCACGCCACAGTTCCGCGGGTTCGACACGCGAACCTTACTCACTTGTCTTTCCCCTATCCCCAGACAGCAGCCGCGCCCACCTCCGTTCGTCCCACTCGTAGAACGTGTACGGATCTGGTGCGAACGGAGGTCCGGCGGCGACGATCTGGTCGGTCACTTGACCTGGTAGCTGAACACCTGTCCGCCCACGGAGGCCTCGTACATCAGGCCGGTTTCTGCCATGGTGAAGACCGCCACGCCGTTGGCGAACTTGGCGTTCGCGCTCGCGCCCGACCGGAGCGCCACGGCCGTGATTTGAGCATCGAAGCGGAAATTGCCTTGCTTGAATATCTTCACGGTTTCTGCGGTTTCCAAGGCGAGGATCTCTGTGTAGACCTGCCCGCCGAGCTGGAGGCCGACGGACATCTGCGTCAAATCGCAGTAGCCCACGACGGCGCCTCCCTCATACAGCACGCCCTTGCCGTAGGCCCCGCCTACCCCGACTCCGCCCTTGGCGACCGTGGGGAACACTACATAGCCCCCGGCTTTGTCGAGTATGGGGACCAGGGTCGGGTCCGCCTCTCTCGCCTTGGCCAGAGCCACCGCAGCCGCGCTCTCAATGTCGGCCTTGCCTTGCACCGAGGTGGGCGCCGTCATACAGGAACTCAGCACCAGCATGCCGATCACGCTGGCCACCGCACACGTCATCCGCATAAGGTACGTCTTCATGGCATGTCCTTCCAAAGATGTCCGTCGCCGGGACAAGGCCCGGACTCTGGATCAAACCCGCAAAGGGCTGAAATCCATGCCGCCGGATACGCATCCGGCAGCCCGAGGCTGACCCGCCCGCGTCATCACGCACGCCGCGAGGAGGATCAGGCTGCGGTCTTGCCAGACCGTGGCCGAAGCGACGGGCCGCGGCATTCCATGGCAGAGCCCTCGGTGACCCAGGAGCCAAGCCTTTCGCTGCGGCCATTGCTCTCGTCAAAACCACCCACTTGAAGCCTCCGTGGTCAAGTTCGCCTATCGGTCCCGTTCCATGTTTCCGCAGCCACGTTTCGTTGGGGCTACTATTTCACCCATTCCTCCAACTTGCGTTTCGCAACGTCCCGCCCGCCGATTCCGAACGCGATGGCGGCCGCCACCGCGACAGTACCGAGGAGCAAGCCGAATGCCAGCCCGATGATCTCATCGGCCAGCCCCATCTGCCGCAGAGCAACCGCGGTGGTGAGCACCAGGATCGCCACGCGTGCGGTCATCGCCAACACGTTGGCCTTGGGCTTGCCGGTGGCCTGGACCGCCTTGGCCGCCAGGTTCGCCAGCCAGAGCCCGATCGCCAGGATCAGGACGCCGAGCAGGACCTTCCCGGCGAACACGGTGAATTCGGCCACGAGTCCGGCAAACGCCACGAAGCCAAGTACACTCGCCGCTTCCAGGGCCGCGAACAGCATCACGATCACGATGACCACGTAGCCGACGATGTCGGAGGGAGTCCTCCTGCCTTCCGCCGGCTCCGCCTTGCTCAGGCCCAGGCGCACGAGAATCGAGTTGAACCCGACCCCGGCCAGCAGGCGGGATACGGCAACCCCCACGAGGCGGCCCACCAGGTACGAGAACAGCAGGATGAGCACGGCGGCGAAGATGCCCGGCAGTGCGCCCAGCACCACGTCCAGCATGTTGCTGGTGGGGCGCGTCACCGCCTCGAGCTGAAGAGCATTGAGGGCCGCGACAATCACGGGGATCAGGATGAGCACCTGAACCACGAGCCCCAGAGCGTGAGAAAGCTTGGTCTGCCCCATCGCCTTGGCAAGCCCCGCCTTCTCGCTGAGGGCGTCGGTCCCGACGGCGGCCAGCAGGTTGGTCACCACCCGCTGCACGACGCGCGCCACGAACCAGCCAAACACGAGGATCAACACCGCGGCGAATACGTTGGGCAGGAACGCGAGGAACTGCTGCGTCATCGCCTTGACCGGTGTCAGCAGGCCTTCCAGTTCCAGAGCGCCCAACACGGCAGGCAGGAACAGCAGGAACACCAGCCAATAGACGATATTGCCCAGCGCAGCCGACAAGGGCGTCTTCTTGCCTTCGGCCTCTTCGCCGAGGCGCTCGTCCAGCTTGGCGGCGCTGATGCCCCGCGACACCGCCAGCCGCATACCACTGGCCACGAGCCAGGCGACCAGCAACAGCACCACGGCGCCGACCAGTCGCGGGATGAACTGGAAGACCTGTGTCAGCATCTCGTTCAGCGGCGTGGTGGCCAGGGTGAGGCCCAAGGCTTGGAAGAACGCCACGAGAACGAGCACAAGGACAAGGTAGAAAACCACCTTCCCCGCGGCCTGTTCCACATTGGCCCCCTTGGCGCGCTCCTCACCAAGTAGCCACTTGGCGATCTTCTCGTCCAGCGACGTGCGTCGAAGGACCCCCCGAACGACGGCCGCCACCGCCAGCGCGACAATCCAGCCGGCGACGAGAATCAGCAACGCGCCGACCAGGCTCGGCACGTATGCCCAGATCTGCTTCATCATCTCCTGCATGCTTTCTGGCATGGCTCTTTCCTCCTCTTGCACACGCTAGGCTCGAGCGAAAGTCCTGCTTGGGGTCCCCGGTCTCCCGGCGGCCGCGTCTAGCTCACCTCCCTTCACGGGGCCTGCCGGCTTGGCTTGCCGGGACAGTCCCAAGCAAGAAGTTCCCGCAAGCAGCACAGACAAACATGGCCCTTCCCGACTGACCACAGATTATGGGTGGGGGGGGAGCTGTCAAGAAAAAAACTGTCCGCCAAGACCGCGACCACGGCCCGTCGATGATCGACCCGGATCCCTGCTGTCTTTCTCATCCTCAAAGCTGGCGTCCTCGTGGAGGCAGGGGCGCCGGGCGCAACTGCACCCGGCGCCGTGGACCGCCCGATTGACCCATTCGGCCACCGGGGAAAGACAAGTCCTCCAAATTGCCGGCATCAGCGCCAGGGCGGCCCCCGGCTGTCCGGGGGCCATTGGACACAAAGTCGTCAGCTCTTGATCCCTCGGGAGTTCTCTGC
>CAZDHT010000077.1:0-19798 GCA_964505325.1 uncultured Planctomycetota bacterium
TACCCTCTCCCGACCATGACCCTATTCGCCTGCCTGAGTCACTGCTGATGCTGGCAGATACCCTCCTTGTCTTCGACCACCTCACCCACAAAATACAGGTTGTCTCCCATGCCCACCTGGACGGTGATGTGGAGGTCGGGTATCATGAGGCAACGGATAGGATAGACAGCCTGGTAGAGAGGCTGGGACAGCCGGTTCCCTCTCAGGCTTCGCCTCCAGTCACCTCCGCCGAATCTTCAGTATCATCAAACCTCTCTCAGGCAGAGTATGAAGCCATTGTATCCCGCGCTAAAAAATACATCTACGACGGCGATATAATCCAGGTTGTCCCGTCACAGCGGCTGGCCCGTCGTACCAATGCCAGCCCCTTTGCCATATACCGCGCCCTGCGCTCGATTAATCCCTCGCCCTATATGTATTTCCTCCACCTGGGCGACTTCCATATTGTGGGGACTTCTCCCGAGCTTCTGGTACGCGTTGAGGATGGCATGGTCTCCAATCACCCCATCGCCGGCACCCGACCCCGCAGCCAGGACAGTCATAAGGATGAAGCCCTTGAAGAAGAGCTCAAGAATGACGAAAAAGAGCGAGCCGAACACATCATGCTGGTAGACCTTGCCCGCAATGATGTTGGCAGAATCAGCAAGCCCGGCACCATTGAGGTCACCCAGTTCATGGAGATTGAGCGCTACTCCCACGTCATGCACCTGGTATCGCATGTTCAGGGCAAACTCAGGGAAGGGCTTTCCCAGTTTGACGCTCTGCGTGCCTGCTTCCCCGCCGGCACGGTCTCCGGTGCCCCCAAGATTCGGGCTATGGAGATTATCGCCGAGCTGGAACCGGACAAAAGGGGGCCGTACGCCGGGGCGGTGGGCTAGGTTGATGTCTCCGGAAGCGTGGTACTTGACCTCGAACGATTGCACGCTTCTCCCAATGACCATTCCGACGTCGTTGTGTCCGTCGCCGTCATCGTCCACCGCGATGGTGCAGCCTTGGTCCTTGTACACCCCCCGGACGACCTTCTTCTCGCCGGCGTTGCATTCGTACTTGATGTATACGTCGTCGCCGCCCGTCCGGCTCGTCGCCTTTAAGATGAGGCGCGGGGGGGTGCTGGCGACGTTGAAATACCGCTGTCCGGAGAACGGGACGCGGGCCAGGTCGGCGCCGATGTAATCGAAGATCGCCGACGCCTCTTGCAGGAGCGACATCCTCTCCTCGGAGAGAGTGGTCAGGTCGGTGGCGGAATGCAGCACGGTGTACATCCCTCGCAGCAGTATGACGCTGAGCCCGACGGCAACGATCAACTCGATGAACGTGAACGCGCGGCGGCGGGGGCGTCGCGAGCCGTTCGCAGACCAGGTTTTGCCGAGGCCGTTCATTTCAGCATGCCACTCGACAGGATCGTGGGGTAGCAGGCGATCGGGGGCAAATTGCCCTCGGGCGGCAAGCTCTTGTCATAGCCCTTGAACACAAGTATGTCCACTCGAAACGTACTGGTGCTGTCCTTGACCCGGGTGATGATGGCGAGGTACCCGTACTCTTTGACGGCGCCCTGGCCCAGCTCGTAGGGCGGGTCCAGCGGGCCGGAGCCGTAGAAGTCCTCGGGCACGGTCGCCAGGACCTTGTTCATATCCCGGGCGCCGATCAAGCGGAACGTGTCACCGGTGACGATGGCATCCGCAGGGAAATTCGTGCACGTGCTCACGGTGGCGCCGGAGGCGAACTGAGTCAGCGTGGCGTTCTTGTCGAGGCGATACAGTTTCCAGAGGGTGCTGCCACTGGTCATGAGCAGGAGCGCGCAGTTGTCCCCCATTTCCCGGCCGCCGCCCGCCGCCCGTACGTCCAGCGATCTTCCGTCCACCCCCGCGCAGGTGACCTGAAGCTTGGTGTCGCCCGGGGCGGGGGTGCCCACGTTGGCGACCGAACCGGTGACGCCCTCGAGGGCCTCCGACTTGGTCCCGTTCCAGGCGGTCACGTCGCCGCTCTCGTTGTCGTCCGCGACGTACGGCTTTACGCGATTGAGCAGGCCGGATTGCAGACGCACGGCGGCCAGCGCGTTCTGGGCGGTCATGGCGCTGATAATGTCATCCGCGCTCATCTGGCTGAGGCGGACGCCGACGGGGAAGAGCGCGACCACCCCGGTGATGCCGATGAGCATCACGAAGATGGCGATGAGGATCTCCAGAATGGTGACGCCACGGGCAGCTCTTCTACGTCTCGGGTACATGGTCGTAAGCCGCATTCTGCCCACCGGTTTTCCTGCTCGGGCTCCGCTACTGGTAGTCTGCGGGCGCGTAGAACTCCGCGTGCTCCCAGTTGCGGATGTCATCTTCCTCGGTCCCGCAGAGACGCGGGGTATACGGACTGCCGTCGGCGTCGGTCCCGCTGACGGGCCAGGTCTTCATGTTGGGCCCCATCGAGTAGATCTGATAGGTGAACGGGTTGTAATACTGGGCCAGCTTGGGTTTCCGTTCCACTCCGCGGCCCGAACTCTCGTACTCCTCGTGGCTGCAATATTGGATGCTCATGCCCCACGCATCCGTCAGAGGTGCCTTCCGATTGGGGAACCACTCCATCCCCGCTGCTTTCCATCCGGTGCCGGTCCCGGTGAGGGCCGCCACCATCGAGGCGCCGTCGCCCAAGGGGTAATGGCCGATGTCATGCTTGTATTGGTCCAGAGCGATCGATATCAGCCGGATGGTGGCTTCGGTCTCCCTCCTCTTGGCGTTATCGTGGACGTTCCAGATCATCATCGCCGAGAACAGCCCTATGAGGGTCATGATGGTCATCACGAGTATCAACTCGACCATCGTGAAGCCGCGCCGTTTGTTGGAAACGTGATGGAGCATGTCAGCCTCTATTCGTTCTCGGCCAGGGGACCCGCTCGGTGTGTGTGAGCCAAGGAACCGCGTGCGGGCCTCTCGGCCTGCGAAGTGCCTAGTTGCTCGGCCCCAGGCCGGCGTAGTCATCGGACAGCGAGTCGTCCCAGTTCTTTATATCGTCGTCGGTGCCGGGCTTCCCGTCGGGTCCCCGGCAGAACAGGTCGAACTTCTTGATGTGGTGCTTGGGCGCGCCGTACTGGTTGTAGCTGCCGTCGGCGCTGGAGCCGCTGTTGTAGATGAACCGCTTCTGCCACGGCCCGATCAGTTCGGGGATCTTGTCGCCGTCGCCGTCGATCAGCATGTTCTCCTTGAACTCGTAGTAGATGGTCCACGCCCGGCGCCCGGTCCCGTCGCCGGTGGGGTCCTTGAACAGGATGTGCCGCCACGGAAAGCTGGAGGGCGAGCTGGAGTTCCACCAGATGGACCCGCCGCTCAGGAAGTAGACCAGGCACTCGGCGCTCTTGTTGAGACTCGCATTCAAGCCCGTCGCCTTGTCGGGCGGGTACACGTACTGGGCCTGCTTGTAGGCATCCAGCGCCATCGAGACGCCATGAATGATGGACTCGACCCGGGCGACATTGGCCTGCTTCCGGATCGACCCCAGCGTGGGGACCAGCAGCGCCATCAGAATGGCGATGACGCCCATCACCACCAGCAACTCCACCAGGGTGAATCCACGCCTGGCCCGGGGCTTCCGTTCGGCGACGCGTGCGAGCATCGGACGTACTCCTTGCAGTCTGGCCAATTCTCCGGACGGCTACTTCATCTGCTTCATCAGGTCGATCAACGGCATGAACAGGGCGATGACGATGAAGCCGGCGGTGACGCCCATGACGACGATGAGCATCGGCTCGAGCAGGCTCATCATGCCGCCCACCAATGCGTCCACGTCTTCATCGTACGTGTCCGCAATCTTCAGGAGCATCTTGTCCAGTTCACCGGTCTCCTCGCCCACGTCCACCATGTTGACGACCATCGCATCGCAGACCTTGCTCGCGGCAAGCGGCGCCGCCATGCTCTCCCCTTCCCGGATGCTGTTGTGCACCTTGCCGATGGCCGTCGACACCACCATGTTGGGGGTGGCTTCTTTCACGATGTTCAGCGCTTCCAGGATCGGCACGCCGCTGGCGATGAGCGTGCCCAGCGTTCGGGCGAAACGGGACAGCGCCGACTTGCTGACGATCATCCCGAAGACGGGCAGCTTGAGCTTCACATAGTCGACCGCATACCGGCCGGACTTGGTGAACACGATGATGCGGTATAAGATGATGATGCCGACCGGAACGAGCGGGATCAGGAACCAGTTCTCCTTCACCAGCTTGCCTGCGCCCACCAGGATGAGGGTCATGGCGGGCAGGGTCGAGCCCATTTCCGTGAACATCTTCTCGAACTTCGGCACGATGAACCCGATGATCACGACCAGGATGGATGAGGCGACGACGGTCACCGCCGCCGGATAGATCATCGCCGACAGCACCTTCTTCTTCAGCCGCTCGGCCTTCTCCATGAACTGCGCCAGACGCTCGAGAATCTGATCGAGAATACCACCGGCCTCGCCCGCCTTCACCATGTTCACGAATAGCTTGTTGAACGTCTTGGGGTGCTTGGCCAGGGCCTCGGACAGCGCCGTGCCGCCCTCCACGTCATCGTGCACGTCCATCATGTCGTTCTTCAGAATGCCCGGCTTGAGCTGATCCCGAAGGATCTTCAGGCTTCGCACAATCGGCAGACCGGCGTTGATCAGGGTGGCAAGCTGGCGCGTGAACGTGGAGAGCTGCTTGGCCTTCACCTTTCCGAAGGCCAGCGTCTTCTTGTTCGCCGAGCCCGTCACCGGCCCGGCCTTGGGGGCGGCGCGCTTGCCCGCCTTCTCCTTCACGCTGGTGGGGAACAGGTTCATGCCGCGCAGCTTGTTCAGCGCCTCGTCGCTGCTGCCGGCCTCAATGTCGTTACGGACCTCCTGGCCCTGGCTGTTCAGCGCCCGATACGTAAAAACCGGCATCTCCCAACTCCTTATCTGTCCGAGCGCTAAGCCCGCAGCCGGGGGCCCGAGCGCGAATACCGCATACGCGGTCACTTGGCGGCCGGCCGAACAGTCCGCGGCCTCTGTCACCTCACATCCAAACAATTATATGCGACCGGTCAGAGCAAAAGCAAGCACGGCGGCAAAAAACATCCACTACGCCGCGGGACGGCAGAGGACTCGGGCAGCGAGAGCTGCCCAACAGGCTCCACAGGCCGGAAGCGGGCAATTTGAGCGGCTTCCCCGGCCCGGCGCACCCTGCCCGAGACGCCTCTGGTCTCCGGCGGCCCGCGCCCTCGCTCCGACCCCGCCCTTGCATTTCAACCGGCGAATGCTAGACTCGTCCTACGGTCGCGCCGGATAGCCGGATAACCGGATAAGCGGAGGAACATGGACCGATGATCGGATGTCACATCGGAAGGCTGTTTCAGGTAACGGTGGCGGGCGGCTCTTACCAGGAAGGGCTCACGGCCGTGCTGCACGGCGTTCCGCCGGGAATGCTGCTCGCCGAGCAGGACGTGTATGGCGATCTGCTTCTCAGAAAGCCCGGCGCCGATGAACTCTCGTCGCCGCGGAAAGAGCCCGACCTCCCGATCATCTACACCGGGGTGAACGCGGCCGACACCATCGAGAACGCCGGGAACCGGAACCACACCAACGGCACGCCCCTCACCATCCTGATCCCCAACCTGGACCGCCACTTCATCCACATCAAGCAGTACCAAGACACCAACCGCACCCCGAGGCCCGGTCATGCATCCTATGCTTCGTTCAAAAAGTACGGCCCGGATGACGACGCGATCGGGGCCGGGTTCTTCAGCGGCCGCTACAGCTCAACCATCGTGGCCGCGGGATTCGTCGCGAAGAAAATCCTCCGGGCCTGCGGCATCGACGTCTTCTCCTACGTTCGGGAGATCGCCGGCGTCCGCTGTGACGAGCCCGGCCACCCGGAGGCGCTGAAGTACACGGCCGCCTACAAACAGATGCGCCGCGATCTCGACCCGTTTTATCAGGAGATATACGTCAAGGGGCGCATAACGGCCGAGATGCGGTTCCTTGAAAAGATGGCGGTGCTGGCCGACGTGGAGAAGGAGATCGATCCCATCCGAGAGAAAGCGCCCAAACTCTCCGCGGCCGAGGTCCGGGAGAAGTATGGCGTTCATCACATCGTCAACTGCCCCGACATCGACGCGGCCCAGGCGATGGCCGACGCGTGCAACAAGGTCTCGGCCACGGGCGACTCCGTGGGCGGGGTCGTGCAGGTGGTCGTGACGGGCGTCCCCGTCGGCCTCGGCGAGCCGGTCTTCTACAAGCTCGACGGCGAGCTCGGCAAGATGCTCGGGATCGGCGCGGTAAAGGGCGTCGAGATCGGCGCCGGATTCGCCGTCAAGGACATGACGGGCAGCCGGAACAACGACCAGATGCGGGCCGCGGACGGCAAGGTGGTGTTCGACTCGAACAACGCCGGCGGCGTCACCGGCGGGCTCACCACCGGCCAGCCCATCGTGGTTCGGCTGGCGGTCAAGCCGACGCCGACGATTGACAGGCCCCAGCACACCATCGACAAGTACACGCTCGAGAACAAACAGTTGGCCGCGATCACGCGCCGCGACGCCACCATCGTCGCCCGCATCTGGCCCGTCGCAGAGAACTACACCGCTCTGGTCATCCTCGACCATTTGCTCGTGCACTATGGCTACCAGGCGCTCAAGGAAAAAGTGAGCGCCGCGCGCGAGCCGTAGGCGGGCATCCCCGAAAGGCGCCAAGGGCGCAGCGCCGCGCCTACCCCAGGATCATGTTGTCGATGAGCCGCGTGTCGCCGATGCGAACAGCGACCAGCGCCACGTCCCCCGGCTCGACCGGATCCGCAGGCCGCAGGTCGTCAGGCTTGGCAATCTCGACGTAGTCGATCCCCGCGGCGGGCTCCCTGGCGATACGGGCGTGCATCGCCTCTTTGAGCTTTCCGGCGCCGCGTTCGCCTGCTGCAAACAGCTCGCGGCACAATTGCAGCGACTCGTGCACACAGACCGCCCGCTCCCGCTCGATGGGGCTCAGGTATTGATTGCGCGTGCTCATTGCGAGGCCGTCGGGCTCGCGGACGGTCGGCAATACGCGGACCTCGACCGGCACGTCCAGGTCCGCCACCATCCGCCGCATGACCACCGTCTGCTGGTAGTCCTTCTGCCCGAAATAGGCGACGTGCGGAGCCACGATGTTGAGCAGCTTGAGCACCACCGTCAGCACGCCGCGGAAATGCGCCGGCCGTGATGCGCCCTCGAGCACCCCCGCCAAGCGCTCCTGAACCACGTACGTCTCGGCGCCGGGCAGGTAGACCTCGTCGCCGGGCGGGACGAAGAGGGCGTCGACGCCGAGCTTCTCGCACGCCAGGCGATCCGCTTCGAGCGTCCGGGGATACCTGTCGATGTCCTCGCCCGGCGCGAACTGCGTCGGATTGACGAAGATGCTGACCACTACCGTGTCGCACTCCTCGCGGGCCCGCCGGATCAGGCTGAAATGCCCGCCGTGCAGCGCCCCCATCGTCGGCACCAGCCCGATGCTCTTCCCCTCGCCGCGCTGCCCCAGCGAATGCTCGTGCATCTCCGCCTTGTATTGGATGACTTCCATCGCCGTCACCGTGCCTTGCCGGGAACGTACAACCGCCGCTCCGATTCCATCTCCTCGATCTCCGCAATCAACTCCGCCACGTCGATGCCGCCCGTCGCATAGTCGACCGAACTCGTATCGACCACCAGCACGCGGGCGGCCGAGTACACCCGGAAGTACTCGTCGTAGGCCGCGACCAGCCGCACGATGTATTCGCGCGACAACGCCGCTTCATGCGGGATGGCCCGCCGGTGAATGCGTTCCATCAGCGTATCGACGTCCGCCTGGAGCAACACGACGACGTCCGGCCTGGCCGCCTGCGCGGCCAGCGCTGCGTGGAACTGGTTGTACAGGTTCAGCTCGTCATCGCGCAGCGTAAGATCCGCGAAGATCTTGTCCTTGTCAAACAGGTAATCCGAGACCGCCATCGGCGCGAATAGGCCGGGCTGGCGCAGGTCCGTCTGCTGCTGATGGCGCGAGACCAGGAAGGCAAGCTGTGTCGCCAGCGCGTACCGCGGCATGTCCGCGTAGAACTTCTCGAGAAACGGGTTCTCCTGCGACGGTTCGAGTATTAGCCGCGCGCCAAGGCGGTCGGCCAGCGCCCGCGCCAGGCTGGTCTTCCCGACGCCGATGGGCCCCTCGATCGCGATGTAGTGCAGTTCGCGCAGCACGCTGATCTACTCTCCGTCAGGCGCCGTGTTCCGCAGGTCATCGAGGAGCTCACGAATGGTCTTGCCCGTCGTTGGATGTATGGTGGCGGGCGCGATCTCGGCGAGCGGCGCCAGCACGAACCCGCGCCTGCACATCAGCGGATGCGGCACCCGAAGCCGCGGCATGTTAATGACTGTATCATCGTAGAGCAGAATATCAAGATCAATCGTCCGAGGGCCCCAGTGTTGCGCTCGCACGCGACCGAGCCCGGCCTCGATGTCCTGCAGCTCGCAGAGCAGTTCGGCCGGCGCGAGGTCAGTGCGTAGCTCGGCGGCGCCGTTGAGGAATTTGCCCTGGTCGGTCACGCCGACCGGCTCGGTTTCGATCAGTGTCGACAGCTTCACGAGTTCGGTCCGCCGCAGCTCGGAGAGGCAGGCCACCGCCGCCGCGATGTGCGCCGCCCTGTCGCCCAGGTTCGAACCAAGCCCGATGAACGCTCTCGCCATGTCTCCGTTCAGCCCAAATGCTGGCACGTTCGCCGCTGAAGCTCTGCGCCGGCCAGGTTGATCAATCCGTGCGGCTGCCGGTAGGCAAGTCGAACAGGGCCCGCGCATTTGTCGCCGTTATCCGCCCCACGTCCTCGTACGACAGGTCGAGAACATCCGCCAGGAACCGCGCCGTGTGCGCGACGTATGCCGGCTCGTTTCGCTTGCCCCGCGCGGCCTGCGGCGCCAGGTACGGGCTATCGGTCTCGATCATCAGATGCTCGGCCGGGATCGTGCGCGCGGCTTCGCGAAGTGCATCCGACTTCTTGTACGTCACCTGCCCGGCGAACGATATCATCATTCCCAGGTCGCAACACCGGCGCGCCGTCCCCGTGTCGCCCGAGAAGCAGTGCATCACGCCGCGCGCCCCGGCGCGTTCGAGGATGGCCAGGCAATCGTCGAACGCATCGCGGCAGTGGACGATGACGGGCAGCTCCAGCGCCTTCGCCAGCTCGATCTGCGCCTCGAAGCCCGCGCGCTGCATTCCCCGCGGCGTGCGGTCATAGAAATAGTCGAGGCCGATCTCGCCGATGGCGACGCATCGGCCGTCGTCCGCCAGCCGCTCCAGCTCCGCCAGCGAGGTCGCATCGACGGCCGCCGCCGCGTCGCGGTCCATCCCCACCGCCGCACGCACGCAGTCGTATTCATGAGCCAGCTCGATGACCCGCCGGCTGCTCTCCAGGTCCGTGCCCGGGCAGACGATCAGCTCGATGCCGGCCTCCTCCGCACGCCGGATTACCGGCTCGCGGTCCTCATCGAACTGTGCATCATCGAGATGTGCGTGCGAATCGATCACGGTCGCGTATCCATCGCAGGGGCCGGCGCCGAGCGCAGATTCTAGGTGGACGAGAATGTGCCGTCAAGCACCGCCGCCGAAGGGCCGTTCCCTGCTGAAATCGGGGCGAAGGCTGTCACGGCTGTCGGGGGACTGCGTGTAAAAGTTCTCGAAGCCGAGGGCGTCGGCGAAGTCGAGGAGATCCTTGTACTCCAGGTCGGTGACGGGCCGCGCCAGCTCGAGGTACTCCGCGGCCCGGTGTGCCGGGGCATACTGCGCCATCAGGCTGAACCACGTGGCCGTGGACAGGTGCTCCGCGATCCATTCCAGTGTGGCGTGAACCCCCGCCATGCCATTGGGGAGCACCAGCAGGCGGATGATCAGGCCGCGCCGCGCCTGGCCGCGGTCATTGAAGACGATGTCCCCGACCTGTCGGTACATTTCGAGCACCGCAGCGCGGTTGACCTCGGGATAATCCAGCGCGTCGGAGAAGCGCTTGGCTGCCGCCCCCCAACTGTACCGCATGTCGGGAAGGTACACGTCCACAATGCCGTCGAGAAGCCGCAGCGCCTCGGCGCTATCGTAGCCTCCGGTGTTGTAGACCACGGGCAGGTCGAGGCCGCGCTCGGCGGCGATGGCGAGCGATTCGATGATCTGGGGCACCCAGGGGGTCGGAGAAACGAGCTCGATGTTGGCTGCGCCTTCCTCCGCCAGGCGCAGCATCATCTCGGCCAATGCCTCCGCGGTGACCTTCTCACCTTTGTCCTCCTGGCTGATCTGCCAGTTCTGACAATAGACGCAACTCAGGTTGCAGTGGGAGAAGAAGACCGCCCCGGCCCGCGGCCCGAGGGCAGGCTCCTCGCCCGGGTGCAGAACCGCAGTGGCGACCACAGCCACGGTGCCGCACCGGCACTTGCCCAGTTGGCCCTCTGCGCGCCGGGCGCCACACCGGTGCCCGCACAGGGTGCAGGCGGCCAGCATTTCGCGAGCACGTTCCGCACGCTCTCGGATTGCCTCAAGCGATATTCGCACGGGGGCCAGTATATCCTCGCAACGGAACGCCGACAACCCGCGATGCAGGGCGAAGGCGGGCAATTCCACCGTGTTGGATGACCCGACAGGACATGTGGGATATGCCAACGAACCAAGCCCGATCAGCGGCGAACGGGCCATCGGCCGCAGCCTAAGCCCTTGACGTAAAGCGGTTTATAAATTTCCCGCCCATCCGGCACGCCATTTGCTCTATTACCGGGCGGATTGGGCAATTCGGAACGCAGGGAGCTTTTGGAGGACACCGAGATGAGAAAGGCAAGTGTGAAGGTGACGGTCGGATTGGTCGTGCTGATCGGGCTGAGTGCGGTGGCTCTGGCCGAACCCGGCGAGAACCCGGTTGAGGGCGACGGACCCCGGCAGGGCCTCAGAGAGCGCCGTCCCGGCGGCGGCCGCGGCCGCAAGATGCTCCAGCGCCGGATGCGCGCTGCGCATCGCCTGCTGAATACCGAAGAGGGCAAGGCGTTGCGCGAAGAGTTTCGCAAGACCCTCGAGGGCATCGCCGCCGAGCGCAAGGCGCTGCTCGACGCCATCCGCAAGGACATGGAAGGCGGCAAGAACCCTCGGGAAGCTTTCAAGGAGCGCGCAGCCGAGCTCAAAGCCCTGATGAAGAAGAGGATGCTGGCGGGCCTCGAGTTCCGTGAGAAGATCATCGCCCTCGCCAGGCAGAACATCGACAAGGCGGTGGACAAGATCCACGAGAAACTGCGCGAACACGCCAAGAACCGCCGGCAAAATCCAGGTGAAGAGGGCCCCGGCACAGATCGCCTGAAGGCACGGCGACGCAGATTCGAAGAGCTCCGCCTGCGGCGCGGGGGACCGAGGCCGGGCGGACACCCCGAGGAATGACCCGAACGCCAGGGGCCCTCGAAAGAGGGCCCTTTCCCCAGGAGGAGGTAGAACGATGAGAACCTTGTGCGTATCAGTCCTGTGTGCAGCAGTCCTGTTCGGCGGGATGTCGGCGGAGGGCGCCGACAAGAAGAAGGCCAAGGCGATCAGCGCCTACTGCCACATCTGTGAGGCTGCCTCGCGGATCAGCCTGCAACTGGTCGTGATGCTCGCCAAGCACCCGTACGAGAGCGCCCTGGCGAGCTACGCGGCTAAGATCGCCGACGTAAACACGGATATCTTCCGACGAGTGAGGCCCCCGTCCGGCGCCGAAGAGGTACGAGAGCACTTCGGCAAGGCGGTGGCCGCCTTCGAAAAAGCGGTCAGGCTTCATCGAAAGGCGGAGTACAAAGCGTCGAAGGAGGCGGCGGCAACCTGCCGGGAGGAGTTCTGGAAGGCCGTCGCCGCAGTGCAGAAGCTCCGCCGGGAAGGGGTTATCCCGTAGCCCCGTCCACTGCCGCCTCACGAGAACTCGGGGAATCCGCGCCAGCGGATTCCCCGCTTGCCTTCGAGAGCCGACTCCCGAGCCTCAGCGTCGGCGGCCCATCAGCCTGAGCAGGAAGAGAAACAGGTTGATGAAATCCAGGTAGAGCCGCAGCGCGCCCATTACGGCAGCTTTCTTGTCCGCCGCCGAGCCGTCCTGCCCGAGGGCGTGGATCTTCTTGATCCGCTGCGTGTCATACGCCGTCAGCCCGACGAACACCAGCACGCCCACGCAACTGATGATCAGGTCGAACCGAGCGCTGCGGATCAACAGCCCGTTCACCAGCAGGGCGAGGAGTACGCCGAAGACCCCCATGATGCACAGGTTGCCGATACTGGTCAGGTCTTTCTTGGTGACGTATCCGTACGCACTCATCGCGCCGAACGTGCCGGCGGTAATGAAGAACGTGCTCGCGATCGAGCCGGGGGTGTAGATCGTGAAGAGCAACGAGAAGACCACGCCGTTGATCGCGGAGTACAGCACAAAGCAGATCCCCGCCGCAAGCGGGCTCATCTTCGATATGGCCGCCACCAGGAACACAACGAGGAGCAGCTCGCCGATGATCAGGCCGAAGAACACGGCGGGGTTCTGTTTTAGCGCGTCCGAGATGGCGGGCGTTGCGGCGACCATCATCGCCACGAACGCCGTGACGATCAGGCCTCCGCACATCCAGCCATACACCCGGTGGATGAAGGTCCGTTCCTGCACAATCGCGTACGGTATGTCCGATGCTTTCGCATAGCCCATTGTGAAATCCTCCGAACGTTCACGCCAACTCTTCGACATGGTAGCAGGAATCTCGCAGGATGCAACGGCGAGTTTGAGCGGCCGGTCAATAGCGCAGCGTGGGGTCCCGCGGCTCGTCAGAGCGCCTATCGAAGGCGGGATCGCGCCAAGCCACGATGGCGCGGCCATTCCATTTGTAGTGTCGCTCGAAATCGCTAAGGTTGAGGTGACAGCTTCCCTTGCCCGGGTCCGCGATGAGCACCCTGCCGTCCCACATCTTCAGAAGCGTCACGGCGTGTCTCCGTCGGCCCTCCTTGGCCACCAGGAGGATGGCGGGCCGGTCGATCTCGAGAAGGCTCTCGAACGTCGCTGAGAGGATCTTCACGGTGAGGGGTTTCCGGCGGCCGAAATTGCGGACGGCATCCGCCAGGAGCGGCAGTTCCGTGCCCCGGAACGACGTGCGAGCCCCGAACGCCAGCTCGCCTTCCGTCACCTGGATGCCCCAGGCGCGCAGCAGCGTGGCGCCCGCGGCCGGGCCGCACGTGAACAGCCTCGATTGCCGCATGGTCTCCTGCTCCCACCGCCCGGTCAGCCGGGCGATCTCTGGCCCTTTCACCACAAGGTACACGGCGTCGCAGAACACATAATACGTCAGGACCACGGAGAACACGCCGACGAGGATGCGCTGGCGGGACTTCCGCATCGTGAATGCCAGTGCCGCCGCCAGCAAGAGGAAGCCGGCGGGCGTGATCACCCCCGACCGGACAAGGTACGGCAGCCCGATGTAGAAGCGGTCCGGGAACGTCGAGGTCAGAATGCGGTAAAGCAGGCAGACAGCGCCGACGGTGACCGCCGTGTATTTCGCCCAGCCGTGCCGCTTGCAGAGGAGATACCCAAGCGACAGAAACGCGCCGCTCACCACGACAACAATGCCCAGCTCCGCCCAAAGAACCCAACGCGGATACAAACGCGATCTCCCGCAGAATGTCAAGCTTTGGCGGACTTACCTGGGCCCAGGAGCGATGTCGGGAACGACGTGGACCGGCGCCGGGACCGGCCCCATGCGGCGTTCCACCCCCCCGGCGGTCCAGAGCAACATGCCCGACAACAGGAGCCCCAACAGCAGCATCACGCCCAGGGTTCTCCACTGCCCGCTGAAGAAAAACATCGACAAGGCGAACAACACGATAAGGAGTGGCCCTCCGGTCCAAACAGCAGCGTTCATGCGTGCACCCTCCCTAACAACATCACTTCGATTTAGTATCGTCACGAGACGATTCGATTCTAGTCAATTCGTACCCGTCGCGGCGGCCGCTGAGCAGCCACAGCACGCCGGACGAATCGGCCGCCAGGCCGGCGGCCCGAGAGAGCGGGAACCCGCTGCGATACACGCCGGCCAGGATGATCCCTGCCCCTTTGCGGACGTACCTCCTCAGCCCGTCGGGGCAGGCAATCCACACCTCGCCAGGGCGGCCCTCGCAGATCGGAGTGTTCACGCCCACCGACGCGACCCGCACCGTGATGCGTCGGCGCGTCCCCGCGCCCACAACATTATAGCCGACACCCGGCTCACAAAGCCAGACCGCTCCCGAGCGATCACACAGTGCCAACACCCCATCCGCCGGAGCCTCCCCGACCTCGGCCCCCGTGTGGACGCACGCCTTGCCCGAGCTGCCCCCGTGCCAGAGCCGGCCGGCCTTGTCGACCAGTTGCCTCTCGAACAAGGTGAAGCCCCGGCAGTTCTTCGCGCACGGCGTGGCCTTGGGCTTCTCTCGTCCGCAGTCGATGTGCACGGCCCGCCCGGGAAGTCGCCCGAAGATCAGCGTGCGCCCGCCCTCATAGATGTTGAACGCCGCCGCGCGCGGGAAGGCGGTGCCGCCGGTCAGCGCGGCGCCGATGTCCGCCATATGCTTCCCTGACCTCAGGAGCAGGCGCTTCGGGCTCAGCGCCCAGACCCGGCCGGGCGCGTCCACGGCCAATGCGTAATACGACGACCTGGCGGCCTGCGAGTTGTCGATGCACTTCTTCACCAGGTCCGGGTGGTTCCGGGCGAGCGCGCCAAGGTCGCTCGCCTTGTGCCTTTGCCCCTCCGCAAAAAGGTAGAACCCGCTGTCCGCTCCGGCCATACTCACGAACAGCGAGCCGTTACGGCCCGGGATGATGATGGCCGGCTCGGCGCCGGCGACGTCACGCGCGCCGTGCCAGGCTCCGCCTTCGTAGTACGAGAGCGGTTCCTTGCGGTCTGCGACCTTGGTCCAGACCCGCCCCCGCGTGTCCATCGCCCACACGCCGTACTGACCGATCCCCCAGGACCGGCTCACGAGCTTCTTGCGGGTATCGGGCTGGGCGGGCCAGTAGGCCGCGACGCCAGTCCCGTTGCCCAAGAGGAAGCGCCCGAGGCGGTCACGCCCGAATATCTCGTGGTAGTCTCGGGTTGCTCCGTCCGAGACAGCGGTCGTCTGCTTGCCGTCCCAGTGGAGCAGCCCGCGGCCTCGGAGGCCGATCCAGGCGCCGCCCTTGCCGTCAAGAAGCAGCCAGATCCGGCCGGATTTGTCCGCCGCCGGCCAGTCCTTGATTCTCCGCACCGAACCGGGACCGAGCACAAACGCAGCGCGGTCAAGCTTCTCCCCGGTCTTCGTGTTGACGACCCTTTGGGCAAGCGCCAGCCATTCGGGCCCCGCGCGGGGCCGTCGCCGCAGACGGGGGGCCCGCACCCGGACCTGTCTGCACGCGTAGTCGCTGCCGAGAAGCCGTTGCTCACCGGCCTCCCGCGCTCTCAGCGCGGTCAGCACCATCTTGATGCGCGCGCGGGCCTCCGGCTCCTTCGTGTTCGTCAGGTGCTTCTTGAGTTCAAGCTCAACGCCGCGCCCCAGTTGCCGCAACGCCTCCGTGGCGCCTTCACGGACGTTCCACTTGCGGTCGTTGAGCAGCCCGACCAGCCGCGCCACCTCCCCGCCCAGGTCCACCCTCTTGGTGCTGAACCGGGCCAGCCGCCCGCCGGCGGTGTTCACCAAAACGCTGTCCCCGCCGACCGGGCACACCGCCTGCACTCTGTCATCGGGCAAGCCGTCCTGCACGGTGAAGTGGTCCCATTTGCTTCCGTCGAACATCCAGAAGCCCTGCGTGCCGCAGACCGTCCTCGTCGGCCACCGCGCCCAGAAGTACAGCCTGCCCCGGTCGTCTTCCGCCACATAGAGCGAGCTCATCGGCATCGCCACTTCGAGGCTGTTGCGGTCGGCGAGGTCCTTAGCGAACCACCGCCTTCCGTCGGACCACTGGACGCCTCGCGAATTGCCGAACCAGATCCGCCCTTTCGCGTCTTCGTACGCGGTCGTCCGGACCCCGGTCACGCCGTCTACGTGATCGACAGTCCCGAAGAACGCTCCCTTCGGCGGCCGGAGTTCGACGGTCGAGTCTGCGCCTATACCGTAGATGAGCGATGCGTCCGGCCGGACGCACCACAAGCGGCCGTTCCGGTCAAGCAGCAGCGGCTGGAAACCCGGGGCGAGCACCCCGGCATTCGACACGGAGGGAGTCTTCGCCGGCTTACCCCGTGCCAGGTAGAAGCACTTCCCCGCGCGCCCCACGAATGCGCCCGTTATCTGACTGGGCAGGAAATGCCACCTCACCTTGCGCGGAGCCAGCTCCGCCTCGACGGCGGCGGCGCGCGCGAACGGGCCCGCACACACGGCGGCGAGCACGGCAAATCCTTGGAGCATTCGCTTCACATCTCAATTGTAGGAGGAACGCGGCTCGCCGCAAATCCAATTCCGCCCCGGCGCGATTGACCAGCCATCAATGGTGATCAGTGAGCAGTGATGCGCCGGCTGCGGCGCACCGTGTGTCTCGCCACTGCTACCAACCTTCGGCGAGGACCTCGACACCGCACAGCAGCGGATCGGCGGATCCGGCTGCGGGCGTCAGCTCGACAACCAGGCTCTCCTTGACCCTGACCCCCTTGAACTCCTTCACCACGGGCCTGTCGCGCCCGCCGGCCTCCTTCACCACGTCGAAGCCCTTAAGCACCTCGCGGCCTTGAAGGCTGACGCTGAAGACACGTTCGCCCGGCTTGACCGGGTCAGGCTCCGAGAAATGCAGGCGTACGGTGTGTGTGCGTTCCTTAAGCGGTCGCCACTGGATCACCGGTGCGCCGTCCGGCCCCTCGACTTTCATCACCGGCAGCGCGAGGGGAATCGCCAGTTGCGTCACGCCCTTCATCCCCGACGCGGCGACCCACCTGAGACCGGCGCCCTTTATCCGTGACGAGTGCCTGAGGAATCGCCCGGGCGCCTTCGCGGGGTCTTCGTCCGGGTCGAGCGCGGGCGTCATCGTGATCGCGATCTCAGGCGTCGGCCCGCCGACGTACGGGTACTCGAGCCAGAGCGTACCGTCGGGAGCGCGCCGGTCGCCGGGCGCACCGAGGTTCAGTCCCATGCGCCGGATCGGCTCGCCGTCCCACTTCAGGTCGTTGAACGTCCACGTATCGACCTCGGGCATGTGGATCAACGCCAGGGAGCTCTGATTGGGATACCCGCAATTGCACGTGCGCGTGTAGTCCGGCGCGTTGAGCACCCCGTTCGCAGGAATGAGATTGGCGGTGCAGCCGGACTTGAACCCGCCGAAGTTGCCGGTGCCGCCGTCGCGGGCGAGGTCGAAGTAGCCGGCCGCCGCAGATCGGAAGGTGAGCAGGTGACGAGCGCCGCGCGACGAGCCGCAGCCATAGTTGCGCCGGTATCCCCACGGCGTCTGCTGGCCGGTCAGGGGATGCCGGCGCATTCTCCGCTCGCCGGTGAGCAGGCTGTAGGCTTTGCTCTGCGCGATGATCGTGTCACCGTGGAGCAGACACGGCCCGGTGTACTTGTTCGCCTCGTCCCACAGCACCGTCCCGTTCTTCGCGCGAAAGACGACCATCCGCGAGTTGGCTTCGTCCCATACCATGTCGCGACCCGCCCTGCCAGCCTCCAGGAGAAGGTCGCGCGCTTTCGAGTAGCTCAGCCACGTGCCGAAGACGTCTTCGGTCTTGCTCCAAGTGGGCCTGCCGCTTGTCACGTGCAGCGCCCAAAGCGTAGAGCCGGGCACCGGCCGTTCCTCGCCGCGTTCGGCGTCCGGCAGAAGGCCCCGCGGCACCCGCGGCCGGTCAATACAAAACACCTTGTCTCCGCCCGCAACGATGGTATTGTGGACGAAGCCGTATCTGGCGCGCCGCTGCCAGAGGACCTTGCCCGTAAAACGGTTCATCACGACCATTCGCTCACTGCTGGTACCATCGAGATAGAGCCCGATCGGCTGACGACTCAGGTTCCTTTCCTCAAACAGCCCAGAGACGGAGATCGGATCCGCGCCGGCAATCAAAAGGTCCTTGTGGATGCTGATGAAGCCCCAGCCCGGGTCCTTCTTCTCGCCGGACTGCCTGGGGAGCGTGAACGCCGACAACTGCCTGCCGGTGGCAGGGTCCAGGCGCAGACACTTCTTGCGGTAGACCAGATAGACGCTGTCGGGCAGCGACACATAGTTGCTGCCCAGCGCGTTGACGCCGGGCTGGTGGTTCGTGTTGTCGTAGGCGGTGCCGACCCCGGGCAGTGAGATCTGCCAGAGCAGCCGTCCGGTGTAGACGTCCACCGCCCGGAACATGTTCGCCCCTTCGATAAACAGCCGGCCGCCGACAACCTGCGGCGAAGGGCCATGCCCGTGCCGCGGGAGGACCTCCCGGTTGGACGGCCCGCCGAACCAGAGCAGCCCCAGCGGCGCCCGGACCCGCTCGTCCTCGGAGACCGCCGTGTTGGCGGCGTCGGCGTACTGATGTGTCCAGTTCGCCGCGCCGGGCAGGGCGCCCCGGCGCACGAAGAGAGCGAATCCCTTCACCGGTGGGCCGGGGGTGAGGCCCGCCGTCTGCAGAGCGGGACCCGGCGCTGGCCCGGACGGCGGCCGGGGCGTGGCGGGCCGCAGGCAAACGACGCCGCCATACGGCCGCACGATCCGGGTCATCCGGCTGACAAACGCCGAGTCCTTCCGCAGGAATCCGGCCGCCGTCGCCTTCTCCGACGCGACCAGGCTCGCGAGGTACGGCGGCAGCGGGTACGTCTCGGGGTCGCCGTGGACCACGACGGCGCGGCGCCCGTACAGCCCGATCTTGTCGAGCTTCTGCCGCGCCGCCGCCACCGCCTCGGCGTCCTTCTCTACGACGATGACGTGCAGTCTCGACTGACGGGCGAGTTCCTCGACCAGGCGGCCGGTGCCGACCCCGAGCACCACGCAGTAGCCCTCTCGGACGCCGCTGCCCTCGAGAATGGCTCGCGCCCTATCGGCCCACTCGTCCGCAGGCCGAGCGGGGAGAGCCTCGCGGAGCAGGTACTTTTTCGGTGTGACCTCCTTGGCGCCAAAGCAATAGATCCTGCCCTCCAACGTCACGGCAAACAGCTTGCGGTCCGCAGCGAGGAGTTCCACGACCGTGCCTTCGACCCGGCCCCGCCACGAGACCTTCGGCTCGCCCTCCGCCGGGAGGTCAATCGCCGCGAGCAGATCCCGGCCGCCGGCGTACAGCCTCGGGCCCGCCTTGATCAGTGACGCGACGTACTGCGTCAGCAGGACCCGCCACTGCCGCTCCACTTCGATCAGGCTCCTCACCCGCCCCAGCCGGTCCTCGACTTCCCGGACCTTCGTGTCCGCGACTTCGTAGGCGCGGACCGAGAACGGGCCGGTGGCGTAGATCATCTTGTCCGTGATCACGAGCCCGTAGTTTGACCGCAGGTTGAGGGGTTTTCCGGTCTTGGTTTCGAACAGGGTGCCGGCGTTGAAGAAGAAGCGGCCCGCGGCGGCGAGATGATAGGTGCCGCTGCCCACGGCGTGGTGATAGATCAGCTCGCCCGTCCTTCGATCCACACGGGCAACGGTCGTTCTGCCGTTCGGGATCAGCAGATCATCACCCACGGCGGCCAGGCAGTTAATATTATCCCAAATTAACAAATCTATCGAAGGACGAGCGTCTTTTGACACCTTGTCGATGGGCTGGCTCAAGGGCATAAAAATTCGTAATGTAACCTTTGACGACGCTGCGGCCGGACTGTCGGTCAAAGTCGACCAAATCGCCACAAAACCCAACTACGGTTCTATCATCGCAGGTAATCTCTCTTTCGGCCAAACAACTATCGATAAACCAAACATCCAAATCAATCT
>CAZDHT010000078.1:0-17002 GCA_964505325.1 uncultured Planctomycetota bacterium
GCTCGAGCCCGAAGCTCTACGACGCCGAGACCACGAAGCTCGTCGCCGAGTACGACCAGCGCCTCAAGACCACCCTCGCCCATATCCTCAAAGCCCGTGACTTCGATTACGGCGACTACGACCACTACGGGATGTTCAACTTCGGCGACGTGATCGACTACATCCGCGGCAACCGCAGCAACCCCACCGACCGCAACGTCACCTGGGACAACAACTACTACGACTACGCCCACGCCCTGTTCCTCCAGTTCGCGCGGACCGGCAACGAGCAATTCCTCGACACCGCCATCGAGGCGCAGCACCACCTGATGGACATGGACATGCTGTGCTGGCATCCGAGCGACAAGATGATCGGCTGCAACCGCTACTGCGACGGCGGCATGCACATCCGCATGGGCGGCGGCGGGATCTACGCCTCGGCCACGTTCAACCACTACAAAACGCAGAGCCACTTCGAGCGGTTCTACCTGACCGGCGAGCGGCGGGCGCGGGACATGGGCCTGCTCTCCGCGCGGTTCGCGATGAAGAACAACGGGATGGGCTGGGGCGAGCCGCGCAGCCTCGGCCACGGGCCGCTCGGCGTGCTCGCCGCGTGGGAAGCGACCGGGGACCTCAAGTATCTGCGGCGAATGCGCGAGTTCGAGCATCAGAAACACGCCGCGGCGTTCCGGCCGCGCGGCCCGGCCCGTGTCGCCAAGGGCCGCCACTGGCAGGGCGGGATCGGGTTCGAGGCGTGCCGCGAATACTACGAGCACACCGGCGATCCGAAGGGGCTCGAGACGCTCAAGGTGCTGACCGAGCACTGCTTCAAGGTGCGCGACTGGTCGCCGAGCACGCTGCACGCGTTCGCGTTCCTCGGCGCGCAGCTCGACAACCCCGAGTACGGCCGGCGCGCCCGCAAAGAAATGGAGACCGTCGGCCGCGGGATCATGAAGCGCTCGTGGGGCTTCGCCCAGAGCTTCGGCAACCAGCTCCGCAACGCGCCCTATTGCTTCTGGTATCTGACCAAGGACCTGCCGAAGAAGTGCGATCCCAAAAAACTGGAGTTCTGATGAGCATGGCTGCATGGGAGCACGGGAGCATGGGAGAGGCATCGCGCGACGCGGCAGGCGCCCGGGGCTGCCTGCTCGCGCCCTGTCTGATAGGTCTCATAGGTCTTATAGGACCTATAGCCCCGGCATTCGCCGCGGAGGTCAACCCCACCGCGCGCCTGAAGGTCGTCAAGACCACCACGCTGTGGAAGTCACCTGACGGCAAGGTCGGCGCCCAGCGGGCGCGGTTCAGCCCGGACCAGCGCTGGCTGGCGTGGTTCACGAGCGGCGGCACGGTCTGTCTTGCTGACCTGAAAAACGCAAACAAGCCCATGACGTTTGCCGCGCCGCCCGTCAGCACATTCAGCGACCTTGCCTGGAGCCGGCAGAACCAACTGGCTGTCTGTGTTCGCACGGCCCAGAAAGGCAAAGTGACCCGGCAGGTCGCCATCGCACGGCCGAGGCAAGGCGACCTCGACCTGGTGAAAGACACGCTCGGCGCGTACCGCGTCGCCTGGCGTGACGACGGCAGGGCCATTGCGTTCTCGACGAAGACTGCGCTGCTCCACCGGGATCTGAAAACCGGCAAGACGGTCAAGCTCCTCGACCAGCAGAAGGGCTGGCGGCCGAAAGGCGCCCCCGCCTACGAAGACCTTGTGTTCTTCCAGCACTATATCCTGGCCCGCACAGCGGGAGACATGCGGTGGAACATGGCCGCCCCGCGATACGGCACCATGCTCTTTCTCCCGACCCGCGGCTTCTGCCCGGACACACCGCACAAACGGCTGTATCTGGTGCGATGGAGGATCGGCCCGGTCGGCATTCCGCGCGGTTGCGGCGTGGTCGCGCTGGACCACACGGACATCATCTCCGAGAAGCTCATCGTGCCGTCCGACCACACCGTCGGCAAGCCGTACTGGCTCGTCGACATCTGGGACGCGACGTATCCGACCACGCTGCGCGTGTCCGCCGACGGTAAGACGCTCACGTTCTGCGGCGTGAAGGCCGGCGTGCTCTCTAAGCACGCGTGGCGCGAGTTCTGCATCTGGCGCGTGCCGAGCGACGGCTCGAAGCCGCCCGAGGTTGCCGCCAAGTGTGGCAATATCTTCAAGCGCATTGACGTGGGCGACACCCACTTCATCGGCTGGCGATACAAGATCGACAACGCGATCGTGCTCGGCGACCTGACGCGCGGCAAGGCGTGGCGCCTGCCGAAGGACTTCTACGTCCAGCGCGTCAACACCGATGTCCTGGTCGACAAGCTCCTCGTCGGCGCTGCCCGCGGCAAGGACGTCGTGCTGATCCAGCTCGGAGAGGACAAGTAATGAGCAGCGCATGGGGGCATAAGCGCATGGGCGCAGCACGCGCCGCCGGATATCTGTTTGGCGCCTGGCTTATAGGTCTTATGGGGCCTATAGGACTTATGGAGTGCGCTTCGGCCGCGCAGCGGACCGTCGACGGCATCCACATCTGGACCGACCGGTCGGTCGATTTCTTCAGCCGCGAGACAATGCTGAAGAGCATCATCAAGCCGGAGATGACGAACGAACAGAAGGCTGTCGCGTGCTACGAGCTTGTCCGCAGCCGCATCTTCCACTTCTGCCGGCCGGACGACAACGACCCGATGCGGGTGCTGAACGTCTACGGCTATGCGCTGTGCGGGACGATCCAGCACACGCTCGTCTGGCTGGCCCAGGGGACGTTCGGCCCGGAGGGTGGCCGGCCCGCGGGGCTCTCGAGCCGCAAGGTATCCAACCCCGAAACGTTCAGAGCGGCGGCGGGCGGCTGGCTCATCGACAGCATGTACCGCCTCGACGGCGCCCGGCCGCCCGCCAAGCTCGGCCACTCGTGGTGCCAGCTCTTCTACAACGGCCGCTACCACTACCTCGACGCCCACGCCGGGTTCTACGTCTACACCGCCGACGGCAAGCACATCGCGTCCATCGACGAGATCAGCGGCGACCCGACGCTCGTCACCGACCCCGTCAAGAAGAGCGATCCTTTCATGCCCTGCGACAACGGCCGGCCGGAGTTCTTCTACCGCGTCGCCGGCAGCCATCGCGGCAGGCCGGTCGAGAAGACGGCCCACTCGATGGCGCTCCGCGTGCGGCCCGGCGAGACGCTGGTCTTCCACTTCGACAAGCTGCCCGGCGGGTACTTCAAGCGGTCGCGCTCGTGGAAGGGACAATGGTTGCCCGATTACTACAAAGAGGGCCCGCACCTGCGCACACAGGGGAAGCAGACGAAGAGCTACCGCCACTACGGGAACGGCGAGATCATCTTCGAGCCCGACCTGACCAAGGCCGGGTTCAAGGAGTCGATCGTGGCTTCGGAGAACCTCGCCTGCCAGGCCGACGACGGCAAGCCCGGCCTGCATCCGAAGGACGCGACGAAGCCGGCCAGCGCGACGTTCGCGTTCAAGAGCCCGTACCCGATGGTCGGCGGCGAGGTGACGGCGGAGATGACGATCGGCCCGCTGCCTCGGGGCATCCTCCCCCTCGTCCGCTTCATCCCGCCCGGCCGGAAGGCCAAGCCGCAGGTGCTCGGCGGCCCGGTCGACGGTGTCATCGCCGGGAAGCTGAACATGTACGAGGCGTACTATCCGTACTCGGCGCAGGTTCGGGTCGAGTTGCCTGCCGGCTGCTCGCTGACGAAGTTGAGCGTTCGCCTGATTACCCAGCTCAATTTCGGCACGCTGCCGCGGCCATTGCCCGGGGTGAACAAGATCTTCTTCGAGTGCGCCAAGGGCGCGCCGAAGGACGCGCAGCTCGCCATCAAATGGGCCTGGACGGAGGCCGGCGGAGTGAAGAAGTCCGACCGGCGGACGGTCGGCGGCAAGAAATTCAGCTACGACCTATCTCTGGGCAAGGTCGGCACAGAGCCGGCGGAAAACCCGAAGTACATGCGCCGGCTCCGGCTGTCGATGCCGGATTAGCAGGAACGCGTTGCGTTCTTCCGTGTGTCCCTTCGGCTTCGCCAATCCCTTGACTTGGCACGAATTAAAACTTCCGCCGCCCCCGACGCGCTCATATGATTGTAGGCGACACTTCAGCCATTTGCTACATCGTCTTTTCACTTGGCCGAAGTGGTGCCGTTGTACACCGATCTGGCGGAGGCCGGCCACGTGCGTCCCTTGTTCTGCTACATCCTGGTCATCGCGGCGACTGCCTTCATCGTGATGTTCTTCGTCTCGCAGCGCAGCAGGCAGGTCCAGATCGGCTACGAGCTGACCCGGCTGCGGCAGGAACGGGCCGAGCTGCTCGATCGCAGCCGGAAGCTGGACTTCGAGGTCTCCAGGGCGGCATCGCACGACGCGCTGGCCGAGGCCGCCCGGAAGCTCGGTCTCACATTGCAGAGCCCCGCGTCGACGCGACCGACCGATTGACTGACGAGGCTGCCATGCGCCAGTGGCTGGGACCGGTTGCGAAGTACCTCCTCTACGCGGCATTCGCCGTGTGCGTGTTTGGCCACGCCCTCGCGCTGGAGCGAGAGACGGTCCGCCTGAAGTCCCAACGCCGCCGAATTCGGGCACAGATCGCCCATATTCGGCAGCAGAACTCGGAACGCGAACAGGTCCGGAACGCGCTCGACTCCGATCCCTTCTACGTCGAGCGCGTGCTCCGCGAGCGGTATGGCTATCGGCGGCAGGGCGAAGAAGAGCCGGCAAAACCGGAGCGCGTTGCCCCACAAATCATCCGCCGTAACGATTCAGCCTTTGCTCTCGCGCCCGGCCGTCGTGCGCGGCGTCACGAGCGCGAATGATGCTGAAATACCGCAGCCGACGCCGCTTCCGGCCGGCCGTGGTGCCCCGAAGCAACACGGCGGATTTTCGCCGCCCGCCGCCGATTCTTCGCTTCCGACACTAAGCCGCCGACCCCCAAAGTATTATGACCGCGTTCGCCGCCCGCCCGCATTTTTCCGCATGTCCGGCACGGCTTTTGCTCTATCCAGGGGTGTTCATTGACGCGGCGGATTCCAAGAACTCAACTCCTGGGATGGGAGAGCACTTGTGATGAAAGTCGGCCAGCGATTGTACGGGGAGCAGTAGCGCGTGAGTGATCCCTGAAGATGCGTGACAGGGCGCCGGAATCGGGCTCAGCCCGGCGTGCCCTTCCGCGAGATGATGATCAGCCGTTTTGAGGTGATGGCGAGCTCGGCGCCGCCGAAATCGCCGAACACGTCGATCACCTCGAGCCCCGCCGCGCGGAGCATGTTGCTCAGTTCCGCGCACGTGTAGCCTCGAATGTCGTTGTGGTGCTCCACCCGGCTGCCGTCGGGCTTGATGTACGTGGCCCGCGTCTTGTAGCGCACCGTCCGCGCGTCCAGTTTCCGTTCCTCAATCAGCAGCGTACCATCGGGATACTCCTGCCACACGCGGGGGTGAAAGTCCCGCGCCGCACGAAGCACGTGGGACTGGTCGAGCAGGAACGTCCCGCCCGGCCTCAGGCACCGGTGCACGCTGGCCAGCGCCCGCTGGTTCTCCTCCTCCTGTTCGAAGTATCCGAACGCCGTGAACAGGTTGACCACGGCGTCAAATTCGTTGTCGAACGGGATCTCCCGCATGTCGCCCTGGACGAAGCGTATGTTCACGCCGGCCTTCTCGCTGAACTTCCGCCCGGCGTCCAGCAGGAACTTGTTGAGGTCGAGCCCGGTGACGTCATAGCCGAGCTTGGCCAGCTCGATGGCGTGGCGTGCCTGCCCGCAGCACAGGTCGAGGATCTTCGCGCCGTGCGGCAGGGCGAGCTTCTCGGCGATGAAGCTCACCTCGCGGCTGGTCCGTTCCCGGTGCAGAATCTGCGCCCAGTAGTCCAGGTAATGCTCGTCGAAGAATTCGTCGTACCACGCCATTCATTGCTCCCTGCCCGCCGTGCCGGCGATGAGTATAGTGTGCGCGCCGGGAACAGGCAAGACTTGTACGGGCGCCGAAGGCCGAGTAGAATCCGCCCGATGAGCGCAGCGAACGAGAGACAGCACGTCCGCGAGCTGGCGCGGCAGGTCGCCGAGATCGCCGCCTGCCGCGCGAACGAAGAGATCAAGCAGCGATGGCGCGACGTGAATGCCCTGCGGAAGCCCGATCGCGCTCCGGTCTGGTGCCGGCCGGTGGGCGCGTGGCCGGAGCTCCTGCCCGAGGAATCACTCGTCTGCACCGAGCCGTGGCTGCGGTCGGTCGAGCGCCGACTTCGGCGCATCCTGATCAAACACGACATCGGCGATGACTCGCCCGTCGAGGCTTCGTTCGCCGTCGCCACAGCGTTCGATATCGACCCGCCCAACGTGTGGGGCGTAGATGTCGCGAGGCGCCGCCCTGCCGACGCGGGCGGCGCGTGGGCGTACGACCCGCCGCTCAGGTCGGAGGCCGACTTCGAGCGGCTGCGGCTGCCGCGCTACACGTACAACCGCGCAAGAACGCAGGAAGCTCTTGCCCGGGCCGGCGAGCTCCTCGGTGACATCCTGCCGCCCAGGCTCACGTGCGGCCCTCCCCTCTCCGCCACGCTGTGCACCGCGGCGGCGGAACTTCGCGGCCTGACGCAGATGATGATGGACATGGCCGACGAGCCGGAGCTGGTACACCGCCTGATGGCGCACCTCCGCGATGGAACCTTGCGGGCCATGGCGCAGGTCGCAGACACCGGCCTGCTCACGCCCAACAACGTCGGCCCGATGACGTGCAGCGATCCCGTTGGCGAGCCGGAGGGCGGCAAGGTCACGTACAAGAGCCTGTGGTGCATGGCGAACAGCCAGGAGTTCGACCAGGTCTCGCCGGCGATGTGGGAGGAGCTTTGTCTCAGCTATCAGATGCCCATCATCGAACGCTTCGGCCTGGCGGGCTACGGCTGTTGCGAGGATCTCACGCGCAAGATCGACGCCGTGCTCTCCATTCCCAACCTGCGCATCTTCGTGTGCAGCGCGTGGACCGACCTGGACAAGGTCATCGAACGCTGCGGCACCGACTACGTCATCATGTGGCGGCAGAAGGCGAGCGATGTGGTCTTCCCCGACGATACCGACACGATCCGTCACGATCTTGAAGAGGGCCTGCGGCGGCTCCACGGCTGCCGCTCTCAGATCGTCCTGCGCGAGCTGCAGACGTTGTGCGGCCATCCCGACCGGCTGCATCTCTGGACGCGGCTTGGCAAGGAAACAGCAGCCAAATACTCGTAAATTGACCGACGGGCGTGACCGAGATACAATCGACGTAGCGCTGCGGGGACGCGTATGCAAAGGCGTCTGCTGTACACATCACTGGCCGCCGGTTTCATTTCCATCGCCGGGCAGTCGCTCATCATCCGCGAACTGGTCATCGCGTTCCTGGGGAACGAGCTGGTGATCGGCGTCACGCTGGGCGCGTGGCTGCTGTGGACGGGCGTCGGGAGCGCCACCATCGGCAGGCTGGGCGAGCGGTCGAAGTCCCCGGCAGCCTGGCTGGCGGCGGAGCTGACGCTGCTGGCCGTGCTCCTGCCCCTGTGTTTCCTTGCGACGGGCCACGTCCGCTCGCTGGCCGGCCTCGAGCAGGGCGAGATCGCCGGCCCGATCCCTGTCATCCTCACGTGCCTGGCGCTGCTGTGCCCGCTCTGCATCTTCAACGGCTCCATCTTCCCCACCTTGTGCCGGGCGGCCTCGAATCACGTCGCCAAGGTCTACGTCTGGGAGGCGGTCGGCTCGGCGGCGGGCGGCGTGCTCTTCGCGGCCGCGATCATTCGGCTCCTTCAGCCGACGTACGCCGTGCTGGTGTGCTCACTCGCCGCACTGGCGTTCGCCGTGGTTGTCGCGCAGAGGCGGCGGGGCGTGGCGCTGATCGTAGGCGTGTGCGTGCTGGCCGCCGCAGGCGCGCTGTCGTTCCGAGCGCGCGACCGCTCCGAACATATCAACACGATCTACGGCCGCACGAGCATCGGGCGGCGCGAAGAAACGGTGAATGTGTTCCACAGCGGGTTGCTGTCGTGCACCTACCCGCTGGGCGCCACGTCCGAGTTCCTCGTGCACCTGGCGATGCTGCAACCGGAACGCCCGCAAAGGGTCCTCCTCATCGGCGGGCTGGGCGGGGCCGCTGAGCAAGCCCTGAAGTACCGCGGGACCAGCGTCGACATCGTCGAGCTCGACCCCGACTCGGTGAGCTTCGTCCGGCGGTTCAAGCCGCCCTCCCCGCTCCTCGACGGCGCCCTACGGCGCGGCCGGGCGCGGCTCATCTTCCGCGACGGGCGCCGGCACGTGGCGCAATACGACGGCGAGCCGTACGACGCGATCATCCTGAGCCTGCCGAAGCCCGTTACGGCGCAGATCAACCGGTACTACACCGCCGAGTTCTTCCGCGCTGCGGCGCGCATCCTGTCCGACGGCGGCGTGCTCGCGTTCAGCGTCGAATCCGCGCCGAACATCTCCACGTCGGAGCTGAGGGAGTTCATCGCCTGCCTGAAGCGCACGCTGGGATCGGCGTTCGAGAATGTCGTGGTGACGCCGGGCGATTTCAACACGTTCGTCGCCCTAAAGGGCACCGGCCGACCGACCCTCGACCCCGACGTCCTCCTCGAACGCCTCGACGCACGGAAGATCACCACCCGGATCTTCGAGGCGACCATCCACGGCGACTTGAACGCGTTCAACATCGAACTGTTCCACGAGATTCTCGCCGAAAGCAAGTCAACGCGCCTCAATACCGATCTGCATCCGATCAGTTACTCGCACGGCCTGGTCGTCTGGACGGCAAAGGAACGAACGCCGCGGTCCGGGGTCCTTCAGCGGCTGATCGACGCGCCCATCCGGTGGCTGACCGGCTTCGCGGCGTGGAGCCCGGTGGCGCGCGGCGGGATAGGATTGGCCGCCGTGGGACTATGCGCCGTCCTGCTCCTTGTGGTGAGGCCGCGGCGGAGCGCGGCGACCGGCCTGGCGGTCGCGTGCGGCGGATTCACCGAGATCACGGTCGAGATCGTCGCCCTGCTCGCGTTCCAGGCGCTGTACGGCTACGTGTACGTGATGCTGGGGCTGATCCTCGCGAGCTTCATGGTGGGCTTGTGTGCCGGCGGGGCATGCGCGGGCGGAATTGTCCGCGCGGGCCGCCGCGAGTTCACCTGGCTGCTCCGGGTGCAGTCGATCCTCGCCGTGTACCCGCTCATCCTGATCGGCGTGATATGGGCCGCCAGCCGGACAGGCGCCGCCGGCTGGCCGGTCGCCGCAGCGTTCCTGGCGCTCACGTTCATTGCCGGGTTTACGGGCGGGGCCCAGTTCCCTCTGGCCGCGTCGGTGGCCGCCGCGCAGCGGGGCGTGACCGCCGCCGGGCTCTCGGCGCTGGACTTGTGCGGTGCGGCGGTCGGCGCCATCACCGTGAGTGCGCTCCTCATCCCCACCGTCGGCTTCCTCACCCTCGCCGTCCTGCTCTTCGCCATCGGCGTCGTCGGGTTCCTCGGGCTCCTGTTGGCGCGGCGCCCGGGCTGAGCAAGTCGCCGGCTCCTCGGCGCGCTCGGGGCTCAGGACTGTTCAAATAGCTCCCCAGCGGCCTCCCAGAGAATCCGTATTATAAATGCACACGTGTGCATTTATAATACCAATTCATAACCCTCCAGCCAGTTGAAGCGTTGCGGTGCGTTTATAAAAGTCACAGGTGTGACTTTTATAAACGCGGCGCTCGGCTATGTGGGCCGTCGCCGCGAACCGTCACCGCAAACTGTCACTGCGAACGGCCTTGACGCCCCCGCCAGCTTTGTGCATACTATGCCGCCGTTGAGACCCGCTGCCCTCCGCCCCGGAAGAAGGAGTCTGCATGGAGACGTCTAAACGGCCCCTCGGCGATGCTGAACTGACCATCCACACGCTGCGAACGATCATCGTCGGCGCGGGTGTCGCGGCGTTGAACGCGGCGGAACATCTGCACGAGCTGGGGCACGACGATTTCGTCGTCGTCACCGACAAGACGAGCGGCGCGTCCAGCGAACCCGCGTCCGCCAAAGCGACGTACTACCGCATGGGCATGCTGTGGGAGCAGCCGGACTCGCCCAGCGCCATGGCCGCGGCGCTCTGTGACGGCGGGATGACGCACGGCGACGTCGCCTACGCCGAGGCGGTCAACTCGATCCCGGAGTTCCTTCACCTGGTGCGCAACGGGGTGTCCTTCCCCCGCGACGAATACGGCACGTACGTGGGCACGGGCGAGCACCGACGCCTCGCCACGGCGGGCCCGCTCACCTCGGCCCTGATGGCCGAGAAGTCGCTCGAGCGCGTTCGGCAGAACCGCACGCAAATCCTGAATCGGCACGAGGTGATTGCGCTGCTGGTGTCCGGCGAGGACGAAGAGCGCCGCGTGATCGGCGCGCTGGCGGTGGACCTGCGCAAGGCATCGAAGCCGGCCGAGGCCCTGGTCGTCTTCAACTGCCGCAACGTGATCCTCGCCACCGGCGGCCCGGGCGCCCTGTTCGCACACACCATCCACTCGTCTTGCTCGCCCAGCAGCCTTGGCCTGGGCATCAAGAGCGGCGCCGCCGCGGGGAACCTGACGGAGACGCGCTTTGGCCTGGCCTTTGCCAAGTCACGCCGCCCACTGTCCGGGGACTGCCAGCGCGTCATCCCCAGCTACTACAGCGTCGGCAAAGGCGGCCGCGATCAGAGGGGCTTCCTGGCCGACTACTTCCACGCCACCAAGCAAATCGCCTCGGCGATCTTCTTCAAGGGCGAGGCCTGGCCGTTCTCGAGCGCCGGGCTGCAAGGGCTCGGTCCGGCCATCATCGACATTGCCATCCACAACGAGATCGCCGCGGGGCGCCGCGTGTACGTGAACTTCTCGCAGAACATCAAGGGCGAGGGGATCGGCCAGTTCAATATCTCGCAGTTGGACCCCGCGGCGCGCGGGTTCCTCGAGACCAACAACGCGACACAGTTCAGCCCGTACGACCGCCTGCGGCACATCAACCACCAGAAGATCGACGCCTTCCTCGATTACGGGGTGGACCTGCGAGAGCCGCAAGAGGTCACGCTGTGCGCCGAGGACACATTCGGCGGGCTCAGCGTCAACACCTCCTGGGAGACCGGCGTCCGCCACCTGTTCGCCGTCGGCGACGTGGCCTGCACCCACGGGAATCCGCCCGAGGGGGCCGAGTTGAACGCGGGACAGGTGGGCGGGCTGCGGGCGGCGGAACACATCGCCCGGAACTACAGCGACGCACCGATGCCGCTCGACAACTTCCTCGCGGCGGCGGGCCGGCAACTGCAATCCGAGATCACCAATCTCCGGCGTTACGTGTACGGCCCCATCGAGGCGCCGTCCGTCCGAAACGTGCGAAACGAAATCCAGCAGCGAATGAGCCTGTCGGCGGGGATGGTCCGAGGTGTCGACGGCCTGTCGGGTGCGATTGCCGACACCCGCCGCCTGTACCAGTCCATCCAGACCGACAGCCAGCGACTCACGAGGCAGGGGGAGTTCGTCGGGGCCATCGATAACGAGCTGCTGTGCCTCGCACAGCTCGCGTTCCTCGAGGCGATGAAGGGCTACATCGAGCGGGGCGGCGGCAGCCGCGGCGCCTACCTCATCCTGGACGAACACGGCGACGCCAGCGTGCTCACCAAGCGCGGCTCCGAACTGCGCCACCGCAATGAGAACATGGGCATGCGGAACCAGGTCTGCGAGGTGGTCCTCAAAGAAGGCACCGAGTTCGAGGTCCGCTCCGTGCCCGTCCGCCCGATCCCGGCGGCCGCCGGGCCCGCGTAGCAGCGGTCCGCGCCAAAAGCTGTTGCGCCAGTCAGCACACGTCTCCCGCTCCAGCTTGCCCGTCTCCATATTGGGTTGCGCATCCGCCAGACAGTTCGTAAACTAGGGAGGCGAGATTTGACTGCCATCCGGCTCAAGAGGAGGGTCTTCCCATGCGCAAGTGGGTCCTTGTAGCGGCGGCTGTTGTGATCGTGCTGGTGGTGCTGGCGGTTCCCACGCGGTCCCAGGAGGGCGCGCGCATCGGAGCCATGTTCGACGTATCAGTGCTGACCAAGAAGCTGGACGACGTCACGCTGGCCGTGAAGGCACTTCAGAAACAGAACGACGAGTTGAAGAAGACGGTCGAGCTCGGGAACGCAACGCTCGAGATCATCGCCGCCGGGGTCGGCGTGATTCGGACGCCGATCCGGTGGGAGTACAAGTTCTTCCGCAGCAGCGAGAAGCTCGCCAACAGCCTCGGCGACGAAGGCTGGGAGATCGTCACGATCTACAAGGAAAATTGGTTCGTTTTCCGGCGCCCGCTGCCTCCCAAGAAGCAGGGCGCGGGCGAAGTGGAATAGACCGCGGCGCGGAATGCGAGGAGGAAGTGCGCGATGCTGTGTGAAATCTCTCTGACCGTCTCGGAGTCGAAGCGTCTGATCGCCAAGGGCGTGGCGGCCATGCCCGCCGTCAAGAAGGCGCTGGCGGGGGGGACCGTGGCCATCGCCACCGGCAGCACCAACGCCTACGTGGTGGAAGAGGTCACCGGGCAGCCGATTGAGAAGAACAAGTACATGACCGGCGCGACGCTGCCCGAGGGCGTCAGCCGCGAGGGGCTGCTTTCGCGCGAGGTGGCGGACGTCGTGCTCAAGAACGGCAAGCCCGTCGAGAACGTCACCGTGAGCGAAGCGGTGCAGGACATGGGCATCGGCGACGTGTTCATGAAGGGGGCCAACGCCCTCCACTACGAAAGCGGGACCGCCGGCCTGCTGATCGGGCACCCGACCGGCGGCACGATCGGCGCCAACATCGGCACCATCATCGCCCGGCGGATCACGTTCATCGTCCCGGTCGGCCTGGAGAAATGCGTCGCCGAGCCGCTCGAGGACGTCTACGAGTTCATCACGACCGACCCGGAAAGCCAAGGGGGTGTGCCGTCGATCTGGCCGTTCCAGGCGGAGATCGTCACGGAGATCGAGGCGTTGAGGACCCTGACCGGCGTCGAGGCAATGCAGTGCGCGGCGGGCGGGCTGGCGGGCGCCGAGGGCGCGGTGCGGCTCGTCCTGCGCGGGACCCCGGAGCAGATCGGCGCAGCCGGCAACCTCATCGAGTCCATCCACGGCGAGCCGCCGTTTGTCACCCTATGACGGCGGGATGATCGAATGCTCTTCAGCGTGACCGGCGTCACACTGGCCGCCTCCGTCCAGACCGAAGGCGGATTCATTGTGCACGACGCCAAGGAGTTGCTCCGCGAGATCATCGCCCTGTTCCGGTGGATCAGGACCTACCGCCTGCTCGGCGTGCCGATGGACCGGGTCCTCCATTTCCTGGTCGCGGCGGCGCTGTTTCTCATCGTGGTCCGCTTCATGGCCAGGTGGAAGGCCCTGCTGGTCACGCTGATCCCGATGCTCCTCAAGGAGGCGGTCGACATCCCCGCCAAGCTGAGGTTCCTCCAGGAGGGGCAGCCGCTCGACATCACGATGGACTCCGTGTGGGACATGGCCGCCGGGCTGGCCGGCCTGGGGGTCGGGCTGTTGGTCGCGACCGCGCTGCGGGATCGCTGGCAGGCGCGGGCGCCCGATGCGCGTGGCCGACCGCTGCCGGCGCCCCATGAAGCCGAGCCGGACCGAGGCGCCCCGCGGGTTGCGTTGGGCGCCCTGTTCGGCATCGCCGTGGCCATCGTTGTCGGGTTCCAGGTGGTGCCGCTGGTGAGCGGCACAAGCTACGTGTTCTGGATCCCGCACGTCATCGCCGTGGGAGCGGTGGTCGCGGCGTCCGCGGCGTTCGGTACGGCGAACACGCTGCTGTTCCTCGTCCCCGCCCTGCCCTTCGCCAACTGGATACACCGGGGCGTGTCGAACGACAGGCTCAACGTCGTCAATACCCTCATCCTGACATTGCTCTGCTGCGAGATTCTTCGCCGGCTGAAGGACAGGAGGCGCTCTGTACACTTCGAGAAAGCCGACTGGCTCGTCCTCGTGTACTCGGTCTACGCATGTATCATCGTCGTGGTGAATTGCTTCCGCCTCGGCTGGAGCCTGGAGCGCGCCTACTGGCTGATCCCGCCGTTCACCGGGCTGGCCGTGTATCTTCTTGCCAGGAACCTCCTCACGGATGACCGGCTTCTGCGGCGGGCGCTGCTCGTCTTCGCGGCCGCCGTCCTGCTCGTATGCGGCATCGGCATTGTCGAGTTCTTGACGGTCCGGCCGATGAAGCTCGAAGTGATTCCCGGCGCCCTGTTCGGCGAAGCCCCATTGTTCAGCGTCTACCTGGCGCTGGTGTGGCCGTTCGTCGCGACACTCGCGCTGTCATTCCGCGCGCGGCCCCGCGTCGTGTATTGGCTCTGCACGGTCGCCGGCGCCGTGGCGGTGGTGCTGGTGTTCGTGAGATCGTGCTGGGCGGCGGCCGGCTGCGCGCTCGTCCTGCTCGTCGTGCTGTTCCTGCTGCGGCGGGACTGGGCGCTCGGGCTCGGCGCGGCGCTCGCCATCGCTGCCGGCGGCGGCATGCTGGCATGGAGCGCTCGCCAGGTGATGGCCAACCCGAAGATCGAGTTCAAGTCCCGGCTCGTGACGGAGGTCTGTTCGATGCTCGAGCCCCACAGCTACCGGACATACCGGGGCTCGGTCGTCGACCGCGCGGAGGAGATACTTGCTGCCTCGCCGCTTCTGGGCAGCACGGGCCAATCGGCGCACACGCTGCATCATGCGCACGCGATCAGTTACGGGATTCCGGGAACGGTGTTGGCTGCGATGGCGATCCTGGCGGTCCTGGCGTACGGCTGGCTGGGTGTCCTGCGGTCACGCGATCCGCTGGTCTTCGCTGTTGCGGCCGGCGCGACCGCCGTTGTCCTGGCGGCGGTCCTCGAAGGGCTGGGATGGTCGACGTTGCGAAGGTCTTCGATGCAGCCGCTATTATGGTACATGCTGGGCCTGGTGCCGGCGTCGCTCGGCGCGGCGTGGAGCAGAGCCGTTGACGCTCCGGCGCCCGTCCGGCCCAGCGTACCGGCGGAGGAGCCTGCACCGCCACTGGCTCACGGCGGCTACGCGCGTGGCCGCAGCGATCCCCAGCGCTGGGTGATGCTCGCGCTCGCCATCGCGTCGCTTGTCGTAATCGCGGTGCTGCTCTGGCTCATGTTCAAATAGGTGCGCCGAAAATGCGGAAGAGGCGGGCGATCAAGATCGTTCTCATCTCGGCCGTCGCGCTGTTCGTGCTCATAGCGATCGTCCTGCTCGTGGGGTTCTTCAAGCTCCGGTCGCTCGCCTCCGAGCGCAGCACGCCGGTGGACGGCAGATATTTCGTCACGCCCGACACGTCGCTGTTCATCCTGGCGAGACTGAAGCCGTCCGACGAAGGCGTCCTCGAATTCTCCAATCGCCTCACCAAGGCATACGACGCGAATCGGGAGGACCGGGCCGGCCTCTGGGAGGACCTCGCGTACTTCGCGCTCGGCTTCGACCAGCCGTCGGACGTGATCACGCGTCCCCTTCCCGCCGAGGTAGCGGTGGTCGTTCGCTACGACCCGCACAAGGCGGAGTTCCACTCGTACGCGGTCTACAGCATTTCAGGTCTGGCGGCCCTTGCGCGATTCGCCGCCCGGAACCTTTCGCTGTTCGCGCCGGAGGCGGCCGAAAGCTACGGGCAGCAGACCCACAGCGACGAGACGGTGTTCGTCCCGGAGAACGCCGCCGGCCCGCCCGGCCCGCGCCTTGCGGAGCGCGACATCGAGGCGCTCGTGCCCCCCGCTGCCCTGTCGGAAGCGTGCTGGTCGGTCATCGAGAACAACATCCTGTTCTCGCGCCGGGTCCCGTCGCTCTCGCTGGCCGTAGACGATGTAAAAGCCGTATTCGCCGGCGCCGCGCAGACGCAGCACAGCCCCATCGCAGAGGTCGTTCCCTCTCTCGACGGCGGTGTCGACATCACCGGCGGCCTGATCAACGAGCACGGCGAACTTGCGTGCGTCCTGTCCCTTGTCGGCAAGCTCATCGATGCGAAGGACATGGCCACCTGGCTGAGAGCGGAAGGGGCTCTGAGGGATGTGTCGACCATCACCCGCGTGGGCTTCTCGGCGGACATACGCCGCGGCGACCGGATCGTCGTGACCATCCGCTTCGCGTACACGAGCCACCGGTCCGCCCTGCGGGTCGCGTCGGTGCTGGTCAAAGCGTTGACCGAATGGAAGCCGCCGCCGCCCGTCCAGCTCTGGATCGGGCCGGGCCTGGAGTCGGGCCGCGTGCGGATCAAAGCCATTCTCTCGGGTGTCGGGGAGTATCTCGAACAGGCGGTGAAAGCCCCTACGGCTCCGTGAGCGCAATCACCACCTTCATGATCCCGCCGGCGTCTTTCGTCTCGTCCTCGCCGGGGGGCGGCTCTTCGTCGCCGCGAAGGTTCGCTTCCCGGCCTTCCGAAATCACCGTGAGACCGGGGCACTTCTCGATCTCGGCCCGCACCTGAATGTAGTCGCGCTGGTACATCGTCGAGGTCAGCCGGACCAGATGATTTGTCTCGTGCACGGCGTACGACACGTGCCGTTCGCCCAGCACCCGCGCGACGCATTCCCTGCCCTGGGTGTGGTCGGGCACGGAGACGGCCAGCAGGACGTGTGGCAGCGCCGCGTCCAGCTCCAGCATCTCCTCGGTGCGTTCCAGCTCTTCCTGAAGCGCCTGGAGCCGCTCCAGGACCGGGTCCGGCAGGCTGGTGTGGTCCAGCGTCGCGCCGATGACCTTCCGCCCCTCCATCCGGACCGTCCGCGCCGGCACGCCCACCGCGGTCGAATTGGGCGGCACGTCCTTGAGCACCACGGCGCCGGCGCCGATGTAGCTGCCGTCACCTACCGTCACCGCGCCCAGGATCGAGGCGCCAACTCCGATCACCACGTTCTTGCCGATGGTTGGATGCCGTTTGCCGGTCTGCTTGCCCGTGCCGCCCAGCGTCACCCCTTGAAAGATCGTCGTGCCGTCGCCCACCTCGGCGGTCTCGCCGATCACCACCCCCATCCCGTGATCGATGAACACGTTGCTGCCGATCCTGGCGCCGGGGTGGATTTCCACGCCGGTGACAAAGCGCGAGCACTGCGAGATGA
>CAZDHT010000078.1:17012-19737 GCA_964505325.1 uncultured Planctomycetota bacterium
GCAGCGCGTGAAAGCCGGCATAGGAGAGCACGATCTCCAGCACGCCCCAGAAGCCGCGCGCCGCCGGGTCCCGGTCGAGCGCCGCCTTCACCCTATCCACGATCATCGCCGTCCCCCCCGAGCGGCAGCGTCTCGTTCATGCTGCCGGTGCGGTATCCTTCGAGGTCGAGCGCAACGTACCGGAAGCCGATCTGCCTGAGTCCCTCGACGATCCGTCTCGCCGGTTCCGGAGACGCGAGCTCCTGCACCCGTCCGGGTTCCACTTCGATGCGTGCGACGTCGCCGTGGTGGCGCACCCGGCACTGCGGAAATCCCATCTCGTGCAGCAGCGCCTCGGCCTGCTCGACCATCTTGAGCTTGTCCGGCGTAATGTCGGCGCCGTACGGGAACCGCGACGCCAGGCACGCGTACGCCGGCTTGTTCCACGTAGGCAGGCCCAACTCGTGCGAGAGCTCGCGGATGTCCGCCTTGCTCAGCCCGGCATCGCGAAGCGGCGTCAGCACGCGCAGTTCTTCGACGGCACGCGCCCCGGGGCGGTAGTCGTTCAGATCGTCCGCGTTGCTCCCATCCGCGATGTTCGCGATGCCGTACTTCGCGGCAATCCCCCGGACCTGAGAAAACAGCTCCCGCTTGCAGTGATAGCAGCGGTCGGGCGGGTTGTGCCTGAAGCCCGGAATCTCCAGCTCCTTTGTCTGAATGACGACGTGCGGCACGCCGATTTCGTTGGCGAGCCGTTCCGCCGACTCCAGCTCTGCGGACGGATACGTCGCCGACGACGCCGTGACGGCCAGCACCTTGTCGCCCAGTACGTCATGCGCGGCGCGGACAAGAAGCGTACTGTCCACTCCACCCGAGAAGGCAACCGCCAGCGAGCCGAGCCTCCGCAGGGCCTCCGTCAGCGAGTCGGATTTGGCTTTCAGCTCTTCGTTCATGTCGTCAGGCATTTTACCTTAGACCAGTAGGAAATGTCAACGGCGCCTTGCGTCCCGGCTCGCGGGCAGCGGTGCTCCGATTTCACTTACTTCCACGATGCGCCCCGGGCGCCGGGAAGTGGTACTTTTCAGGAACAGGTGTCGTTCAAAAGTACCACTTCGTAGTTGGTGAACGGGGTAATTGCCCGACTTCGGAATATCAACTCCCTGCGTCCTGTGTCGTTGCGTCCTGCGCAAATGCGGACCCGTGGTGGTGGTGGTGAGGGTAAATGGAGTGTCCCATCTGGGACATTCAGTTTTCCCAATCCGGAACGATCGGGTAGGCCAAGTTTCACTGCGGCACGACAGCGGCGCCGGTTTTCCGTTGCAGCAGGCGCCGCATTTGTGGATAATCGTCTGTGCGTTGGGGCCATAGCTCAATAGGGAGAGCGCGGCCTTTGCAAGGCCGAGGTCACGGGTTCGAATCCCGTTGGCTCCACCAGCCGGGCTTGCCGAGATCGAGCGCCGTTGGCCGGGAAACACTCAAAGGAGTTTGGCATGGCATCTGGGATGCTCCGAAAAGCGATGCTGCCGAGGCACCTGTTCGCCGCCTTGCTAGCCCTCGTGGTCGCCGGCTGCGGCTCGCTCCAGCAGAGCGTAAGCTCCTCGGGTCTGACGAAAAAGAACATGGAGTTCATCAACGCCCAGCCGCCGGTGCGCAACGTGGGCGTGATCGAATTCATGGATGGACAGCGCCGGTTCCCGATCGGACGGCGCGCGGTCTACATCGTGCCGCTCGTTCCGCTCTTCTACGTGGAAGCCCTGGGCAAGGTGAAGTCGGCCGAACAGTACTGCTTCTTGAGCGGCGGCTCGATTCTCCTTCTCTTCGGCTACAACCGGGTCACCCTTTTCGGAAAGGACGGTCAGCCCGTCCACACGGAGACGAAGACCGGGCTTCTGCTGGACCTGCTCAACTATCGGTCCACGACTCTCGACATGAACAGCGACAAGCCCACGTCGCGTTGGCGCCTGAAGTTCCTCGACCTGCCGCTGCTCGGTCCGCTGTTCGGGATTGGCGACAACTACACGAGGGTGCTGTTCATCCCGGTCAAATAGCAGGGGCCTTCAATTGAACGCCCTACGTCCAGCCGCGCGGTCATGAGAACCCCACATCTGTGGTATTGACGGGAAATGCCATTCGTGGCGTTGACAGGTTGCGCGCAGATTTGCTAGACTATGCTATTGGCATACCAGGCAGCTCTCGCTGGCGGGCAGGCTTCGCCCCTGCGCATGCGACCCGGGCGAAGTTCAGGTTGATTCTTGTCGAGGGAAGCAACATAGTCAATCGGAACGTGCTAACGCCGCTGCTTCGCCGTTACCTTGCAGCCCCGGCCTCAGTACCAGGCAGTCCTCAATGACAGAGAAAAGACTCGGCCGGCTTCGGGTGGCGGTCGCGTGTACGTGTATTCTCCTGGTCGCGTCCCGGGCCGAGGCGGTGGTCCCGGTCCTGGTGGGTCCGTTGCAGGCGTTCCTGGCGCTGCTGCCGTCCATCCTGGCGGCGTTGGGCGGAGTCCTGCTCGCCCTGTTTCGGCCATCCACGGTAAAGCACCTGATCCAGTTCCTGTGGCATCAGAAGATCTTTACGGCGTGCCTCATCGTGCTGATCGGCGGCGTGGTGTACGGGTCGAGGAACAACTGGTGGATCAAGGGCGACATCTCCGAGGCGCAAGGCGGGACCGACTGGACGGCCTTCCGAGGCGGAAGCCACCGGCGCGGCTATGTCCCCGCTCGGGATGCGGAGGACCCGACCGCCG
>CAZDHT010000079.1:0-19137 GCA_964505325.1 uncultured Planctomycetota bacterium
GCTTCTCCGGCCTCAACGAGGCCAGCTACAGAAGGCGGATGCTTCTCCGGCCTCAACGAGGCCAGCTACAGAAGGTGGATGCTTCTCCGGCCTCAGCGAGGCCAGCTACAGAAGGTGGATGCTTCTCCGGCCTCAGCGAGGCCGGCTACAGAGCGCAGACGCGCGAGGGATCGCCAGGTTGTAGCCGCCGTCGCTGACGGCGGACGCTTCTCCGGCCTCAGCGAGGCCAGCTACAGAAGGCGGATGTTTCTCCGGCCTCAACGAGGCCGGCTACAGACCGAGGCCAGCCACAGGGCCGGGCCAGCTACAGAAGGACCGATGCGATGGGAAAGGACGCGCGAATCCGCACTGAGAAGAACCCGATCAAGAAACACCTCCGGCGCCTTCTCGATCTCTGGCTTCCTGAGCGTGATTTCTTCATCACAACATGCGTGGCCGGACGAAGGCCCATTCTCGCCGTCAGCGAGGTCGTCGCACTGTTCGTCGAGGAATGGGAGAACTCGCTGAGGCGCTACGGCTGGGCTATCGGCCCGTATGTCGTGATGCCGGATCACGTTCATTTCTTCTGCCGAGACATTGAACAGGCCACGCCGCTGTCTCTGTGCATCGGGAAATGGAAGGAATGGACAACCAAGCGGCTTGCCACAGAGCGCAGCTTTGAAGTTCCTGTCTGGCAGCGCGAGTTCTTCGATCACCTCTTTCGGTCGGATGAGAGCTACAAGGCGAAGTGGGAATACATCCGGCTCAATCCGGTCCGCGCGAAGCTGGTCGCCCGAGCGGAGGACTGGCCCCACCAGGGGCATGTGCACTACAAGTGAGCATTACGACGGGTCATCTGTAGCCGCCGTCGCGGACGGCGGACGCTTCTCCGGGTTGACGGGCCGGGCAGGAGCGGATATCATCCGCCGACCTAGCCGCCTGACCCGATGTGGAGATTGACGGGATGAAGAAGTCCGACCTGGCGCGAACCGTGTCCTCCATCGTGAACAAGACGCCAATCCTCGACGTCCATACGCACCTGTACAGCGCGCGGTTCGGCGAGCTGCTGCTGTGGGGCATCGATGAGCTGCTCACGTATCACTACCTGGTCTGCGAGGCGCTGATCAACGCGCCGATGGGATATGACAAGTTCTATGCGATGTCGAAACGGAAGCAGGCCGACTACATCTGGGAAACGCTGTTCATCAGGAACACGCCGGTCTCCGAGGCGACGCGCGGCGTGGTCACCACTCTCAGACAGCTCGGCTTCAATCCGCGCCGGGTCACGCTCAAGAAGGTCCGGGACTACTTCGCCTCGATCACCGTTAGTGAGTACGTCGATCTCGTCCTCACGAAGGCGAACCTGGAAGCGGTCGTGATGACGAACGACGTCTTCGACGTCGAGGAGCAGGCGGCCTGGGCAAAGCTTGCCTCGTGGCACGGCCATCCTGGCCGTGGTGCCTCACGGGCGAGACGCCCGTGCCACGACCCGCACGATCCGCGCTTCCTCGCGGCGATGCGGATCGACGGCCTCCTCAACGACTGGAAAGGCGCGGCGCCCAAGCTCCGGAAAGCCGGCTACAAGGTCAAGGCCAAGCTGGACGCCACCACCTGCAAAGAGGTCTGCCGGTTCCTCGCCGACAACGCCGACCGGATGAAGCCGGTCTACATGGCCGTGTCGCTCCCGCCCACGTTCCGGTACCCGGAGAGGTCGGACCGCGGCACGCTGATCGAGAAGTGCATCTTGCCGTTCTCGCGCGGGCGCGGCATCCCGTTCGCGATGATGGTCGGCGTGAAGAAGCTCATCAACCCGCCGCTGGGGGTCGCGGGCGACGGCGTGGGCAAGGCGGACATCGGGGCGCTCGAACGCCTCTGCCAACGCAACCCCGGCAACAAGTTCCTGGTCACGTACCTGTCGCGCGAGAATCAGCACGAGTTCGCCGTCACCGCGCGCAAGTTCCACAACTTGATGGTCTTCGGCTGCTGGTGGTTCCTCAATATCCCCAGCGTCATCACCGAGATGACGGCCGAGCGGATCGAGCTGCTCGGCCCGCGGTTTGTCCCGCAGCACTCCGACGCGCGCATCCTCGACCAGCTTCTCTACAAGTGGTCACACTCGCGGAAGACCATCGCGGACGTGCTGGTCACGAAGTACCGCGACCTGATGGACGCAGGCTGGGCGCTCAGAGAATCGGACATCCAGCGCGACGTATCGGCGCTGTTCTCGGGGAACTTCAAGTCATTCGCCGGGATCTGAGCACTACGGGGCCGGGCGTTGTCCAAAAAATGGCCGGTGCCTGGCCGGGGGCGGTTGACAGACAGAGCGTAATGCAAGAGACCCGAGCGCCCCGCTCATGAGGCGGCGGCTTCCGACTCCTCGGGGCTCTCCCCCAGAATGTCGTCATAGATGGCGATGGTACGGTCGGCGAAGGTCTCGATGTTGAAGTTTGCCGCAACCCGCTCCCTTCCCCGCTCGCCCATCTCGGCCGCGAGGCCAGGGTTGTCGATGAGACGCTCCACCTGGTTTGCCAAGGCGTCCGGGTCTCTCTTGGGCACCAGTATCCCTGTCTTCCCGTTCTCGATGAGCGAGAACACCCCGCCGGCGCTGGTCGCCACGACGGGAATCCCCGAAGCCATCCCCTCGATGAGCGGCAGCCCGAGCGCCTCGTGCAGAGACGGCACCACCAAAATGTCGATCGCCCTCAGCACCTCGAGCTGGTCGACCGGCTCGCGCGCGAACGTGAGGCGGTCCACCAGATCAGATTCGCTGACGAGATTCTGCAGCCGCTTGCGATCAGGGCCCCCGCCCGCCACCACGAACTGCAGATGCCGGCCCCGCATCACGAGAAGGTGGGCGGCGCGGATGAAGTACTCCTGGCCTTTGCTCTCGACGAGCCGGCCGATCGTGCCGACCACTGGGACCCGGCCCTGCCAGGCCCCGCGCTCCCGCGCCGGATATTGCGTCACGTCCACACCGTCCGGCACGACCTGGATCAGCTCGCGCGGCAGACGGATCCGGTTGACCAGATCGACCCGGACGGCGTCGCTGGCGACAACGACCTTCTTCAGGAAACGTCGGGACCGACTGATCGACTGCCCGGGGTCGAGGAAATCCCCCACGGCAAGGATGTAGGGCTTGCGCAGGCGGCGGGCGAGCCGGGCGGCGACCCCCGCCAACTCAGCCCCGTGCACGTGGATGATGTCCGGGTCCATCTCCCGGGCGCGGGTCACCAGCCCACGCAGGCTGAAATAACCGCGCGGATTCCTGGCCAGCGCCCGGGACAACCAGATCGGCGGATGGTGCTCGCCCGAGCGAGCCGCACCCTCGCGAGGGTACACTGTCCCAAGCGATCCGCTGCGGCACACCATCTCCACGTGCTCGCCGGATTTGCCCAACTCGCACGCGAGCGCGATCAGCGCCCGGCACGGCGCCGTCGGCTCGAGCCGCCCGGCGATAAAGAGGACCCGCCTCGGCGACGGCTCGGCGTCGGGGCTGCGTTGGGTGGCTGGCTCGACCATTCTCGTCACCTTGCGGGCATCTGCTTCATTTCTCGCCGAGCACTTCGCGGTAGACGGCGATGGTCCCTTCGACCATTCTTGCCGGGGTGAACCGCTGCCGGACCGTTTGGTACCCGGCGTCGGCCATTCTGACACACAGGCTCGCGTCGTTCAAGAGTCTGACGATGCCGTCCGCCAGCAAGCGCGGCTCCCCGGCCGGCACGACGAGCCCGTTCTCGCCGTCGGCAACGATCTCCGGCAGCCCGCCCGCATCGGTCACCACCACGGGCTTCTTCGTCGCCAGCGCCTGCAACACGGACGTGCCCAGCCCCTCTTCGATGGAAGATGACACGAGCACATCGAAGGACTTCAACAATTCGGGCACGTCGTCTCGCCAGCCCGTGAACACCAGCGTCTCCCGACCGAGCCCCAGCGCCGCGGCCCGGTGCTCAAGCTCCTGACGCAGCTCGCCATCACCCACGAGAACGAATCTCGCCTGCGGCACCCTCTGGACTACCATGGAAACAGCATCAATGAAATGATGGAAGCCTTTCGGCAGCACCAATGCTCCGACGGCCCCCACGACCGGCGCTGCCTCTGGGATGCCGAACTCGCGCCGCAGTCCTTTCGACGCGTCCGGAACGCCCTCGAAGCGGCTCAGGTCGATGCACGAGTTGACCACGCTCACCCGCGCGGGCGCGACACCGGCCTCGAGCAGCTTCTTCTTCACCGCCTCGGAAATCGCTATGTAGCGGTTCACCCCGCGGCGGTACTTGAGCCGGCTGAGCCAGCTCGTTCCGACCCCGGACACGACCCGCCGAGACACGATCCGCCTGCCCCGGCCGGACAAAAGCGAACTGACAACGCCCAGGGTGTGCGCGTGGCCGGTGTGCATGTGGACGATGTCGCACTCCAACCCGCGCAACTTCGCGCAGATCAGGGCAAGAGCCAGTGGGTCGAGGTCAAACCGCATCTTGATCTTGTGGACGGTGATGCCGGCCTCCTCGGCGCGCTCCGCCAGGCCGCAACTGGGCTGTGCGATCAACGACGCCTCATGCCCGCGTTCGATGAGGCCGCGCATCAGCAGCAAGACCTGGCGTTCCCCGCCGCGGAACGTCCGCTCCGTGTTGATGTGTACCGTGCGTAGAATGTCCGGCACCGTCAAGTGTCCCCCTCGCGCGATCTGCGAGCGCAAACACCGCGTACCCATTATTCAGAAAAGGCCCCGGAGCGCAACGATGGTGTGGCGGCAAGCTCAGTCGACGCAGGGCGGCTCAGATCACTGTTGAAGCGGCGAGACGCCGGCGGCCTTCAGCTTGCCGAACAGCGCCGCCGCAGCCGCGTCCATGCTCAGCGGCATCGCCGAGTACGTGACCAGCAGGGTCTTCGCCTCCGGCAGGAAGCGGTCGTCGTAGTTGTTGTTGGAGACCACCACCACCTTCCGACCCGTTCCGACCAACCGGCGAATGATCTGATGGCTGCTGGGCGGCCCGCGCCACACCAGGTTGCACGCGACCACCACGTCGAACTCGGCGGACCGTCTCACGGCGTGCCGGACGGCGGCGGAAGTGACGGGCACGGCGAACTCAAACAGCGCCGCGTCAGGCGCGTGGCGCCGGATCGCCTGATACAGCCGGTCAGGCGTGTCCCAGTAGTCGTTCCCCTTCTCGTGGTAAAGGACGTGAATGGGCAAGAGAACCATGATCTTCCGTCTCGGCGAGAGCGGGAGAAGGCGCGTCTCGTCACGAACCAATGTCAGGCACTTCCGCGCCGCCTCCTTTGCCGTCCGCACCGTGATCGGGTCTCGCACTGCCCCGTCGGCGCCTTCCGGCTTTACGTAGCGGTGCGAGAAGATGCGATAGCGCAGCTTCGTCGCCAGGATGCGACGCACCGACTGGTCGAGCTGCGACTCGGGAATCTTGCCTCTCTGCACGTATCGCTTGATCGCCTCGAAGGACTCGAACGGCGTGTCGTCACATTCCTTGATGAGGACCAGGTCATTGCCCGCGGCGATGGCTCTGGCACAGCCCTCCGGGGTCGAACAGATCGCCCGCAGGCCGGCCATGCTCATCGCGTCCGTGGTGATCACCCCGCGGAAGCCGAGCTCCCCGCGCAAAACACCGGTAACGATCTTGTGGGAGATGGACGCCGGGAGACCCGAGCCGTCCAGCGCGGTGTAGGCGTTGTGGGCGGTCATCACCGCAGGCAGTCCCCTAGAGATGAGCTTCTTGTAAGGGAACAGCTCGACCGCGTCCAACCGCGAGCGAGGCACCTTGAGCACCGGCAGCGTGTGATGTGCATCGACGGCGCTGTCGCCGCGGCCGGGGAAATGCTTACCCGTCGCGATGACGCCGCCCTCGGCCAGGCCCATCATGAACGCCTCGCCGTACCTGGCGCAGCGTTCGGGCGAGTTCGAGAAACTGCGGCAGCCGATCTCCGGGTTCCGAGGATTGATGTTCACGTCCAGCACCGGCGAGTGGACCATGTGGATGCCCACGGCGCGGAGTTGCTTCGCGACGGCGCGGGCGCTCCGCCGGGTCAACGCAGGCGACCCGGTGGCCGTCAGGCCCATCTGACTGGGGAACAACGCCACGCCGCCGTGAAGGTAATCGACGGACAGGTCGCCCTCCTGGTCGGTGACCATGTGCAGCGGCAGGCCCAGGCGGCGTTCCGCGGCGATGCGCTGCAACTCGTTGAGCGTTTCAGCGTATTGAGCGGGCGTGCAGTACGGCGCGAGGCGGCGCACGATGTCCGGGCGCCCGGCGCTATTGACGTGCGGCGTGACGCGCAGGCCGCCGCAGTGCAGCGTGTCGATCCGCTCAATCACTTCCCGGCTGATCGTCGTCCCGTAGTAGGCCAGGGTCATGCACTGCCCGACCTTCTCGTCCAGCGTCATCCGGCGGACAAGGCGGTCTACGTCGGCCGTCGTCCGCACCGGCTTCGGTGTCTTGCGCGCCATTCGCTCTCCTTTCGGGCCGTCACGACGCGGACGATTCTAGGCCGGCCGGGGCCATTGTCAAGCGGGCTTGCACAGCGGCAGCGCGACGGTAGAATGGGCCGAACCAAGCAGCGCGCCGGTCGTTCGGGGTCGAGCCCGGCGTGCCAGGCTACGGAGTATTTGGCTTCCTCGGATGAGTAAGAGTACGAGTAAGAGTAGGATCAAGATAGGAGACTGAGATGCCGCGGAAGATTCGGGTCGTGACGACGTGTATGGGCGGGGTGCGGAAGCAATCGGTTGATGAGAACCGGGAGCACATGCTGGGCGTTCTCGACCTGGCCTGCTCAGAAAGGCCTGACATCGTTTGCCTTCCGGAGAACTTCGCGAGCGTGGGCTCGCCGCTGCCGCTGGCGGACAAGGCGGAGCCGCTGCCCGGGCCGACCACGGACGCCTGCGCGAAACGCGCCCGTGAGCACCTCACGTACGTCGTCTGCCCCGTCACCAACGCGCGCGACGGCAAGTTCTACAACTCGGCCGTGATCCTCGACCGCCGCGGCGACATCTGCGCCGTGTACGACAAGGTCCAGCCGGTGACCAGCACCGGTGACTTCACCGAGGTCGAGAGCGGCATGACGCCTGGCCACGACGCGCCGGTGTTCGAACTCGACTTTGGCCGCGTCGGATGCCAGATCTGCTTCGACCTCGGCTTCCCGCGGACGTGGCAGCAACTCGCCGACGGCGGCGCCGAGCTTGTCTTCTGGCCGTCGGCCTACGACGGCGGGTTCCCACTCCGCGTGTTCGCATGCCTGCATCACTACTACGTCGTCTCCGCCGTGCGCAGTACGCACTCGCGGATCATCAACCCGATGGGCGAGGTACTGGAACACACCGGCCGCCACCTCTCCGTGGCGTCACGGGTGATCGACCTCGACTACATGGTCTGCCACTACGATTTCCACACGGGGGTTCCCGAGGACATGATTGCCGGGCATGGCTCGGACGTCAGCGTCCGAAGCTACGGCGAGGAAGGTCACTTCATCGTCGAGTCGAATTCCGGCGAGGTCCCGCTCTCGAAGTTAGTCGAGGATTTCGGTCTCGAACCAGCACAGAAGTACCACGCCCGCCACCTTCCCGCGTACGAGGCGCTCCTGGCAGGCAAGAAGCCCGAACCGCAACTCACGCCGTACCGCGATCGGGCGCCATACGAGAAGACAAAGAAGCCGCCGGCATGAAGATGGTCGCGAGGTCCTACTGGTCTCTGGCGGGTGATTCGGGGATCGGCAGGTCGGCGTAGATGATTTCTTCGCCGACGTCCTTGGTCACCCGTGCGAGCGCGCGGCCGGTACGGTCGAGGATCAGGCTCTGGCCGTAGCCGTACCAGTCGGGCTTCTTGGGCACGGTCCAGTTGGCGCCGATGATGTTGATGTTGTTGCGGCGCGCGATTCGGGGCAGTTCGGCGTGGAACCACGAGCTCTTCGGTTGGTCCACCCACGCGATGCAGTAGAGCAGCGTATCCACCTTCTCGCGCTTGAGGACGGGCGGCTCGTAGTTGATGTCGTAGCAGATGAGGAGCGCCAGGCGCCCGTAGGGCGTGTCGATGGTCTGGATGCCGCGGTCGCCGGGCGAGGCCCAACTGCACTCGGGGTATGGCCACGGGTTCCGCTTGCGGTAGTGCCGCAGCAGCTTGCCGTCCGGGCCGGCAAGTACGACCGTGTTGAAGAACTTGCCGGACTCCGGTTCATGCTCCAGGAACGGGATCGTCAGATAGATTCCAAGCTCCTTCGCCAGTTTCGAGAACGCGTGCGTCGACGCGCCGGGCACAGTCTCGGCAGCGTTCGTTGGCGATATGCCGCGCAGCCCGTCGCTGACTTTGCGGCTGCCGACTTGCCACGTGGTCCGGATGTCCTGGCTCATGTAGCCGGTGATAGCCGTCTCGGGCAGAACGACGATCTTGGCGCCGTTCTTTGCCGCCTGGCGCACGTACTTCTCGAGGCGCGGGCGGTTCCGGTCCGGCCGGCCCATCTCGGAGATGAACTGAACCGCCGCGACCCGGACCGTCTTCCGCGGATGCCCCGGGGCGCCGGCGACCGGAGGGAGCAGGCCGATCGCGCGGTTCAACTTCGCTTTCACTTCGGGGTCGGTCTCGGATTGCTCCGACTCGCGGAGGAGCGGCAGGTGACGCTGATCGCCCAGCTCCGCGATGGTGTCCGTCGCCGAGCCGCGCACGGCGGGATCGGGATCGGCCAGCCCTTCCGCGGCGACGGCGAGGATCCGGTCGTCCCAGAACCGCCGCAGCCCCTGGAGCGCGTATGCTCTGACTTTTGGGTCCGGGTGCGACCGTGCGACGTCGAGGAGGGCCGGGATCATTCCTGCGTCACGAACGGACGACAGCGCGGATGCTTCGCCGATGCGGATCAACATCCGAGCGCCCGGCCCGCGCAGACGCGCCAGCCGCCCGACGTCGGAGCGGCTGTTCTTCGCTGAGCCGGTGAACGTTTTCCAAGCCAGGTTGTGTCCGGCCACCAGCCAGGTGATGACATGGAACCGGAAGATAAACAGCACGCAGGCGAGGACGGCGAGCCGTGCCACGGCCCGCAGCCGCTTACTGCGACGGGGCACCAGCCAACCGACAACGCGGCGACGTTCGGATTTCGTTTGGTCGCTGCTCACTTAAGAACGAGTCTATCGCGCGTGCGTAGCCGGCGCAAGGCCACGCTTGCGCCGGCCGCGGGCGCCGATACAATGACCCGCACCGTTCACGGCGCGGGGACCATCGAGGAGACAGACATGCCGACTAAAGCGGAACTCGTGCTCGACGCCAGGGCGGACCTCGGCGAAGGCGCGATCTGGGATTCGAAAAAACAGTTGCTCTACTGGGTCAACATCAACCACGGCGAAGTTCACATCTACGATCCCAAGACGGCTTCAGATCGGACCGTCAACGTCGGCGAGCCCGTCGGGACCGTCGTGCCGCGAAGGTCGGGCGGCCTCATGCTTGCGGTGAAGAGCGGGTTCGCCCATCTTGACCTGGACACCGAGAAGCTGACCCCGATCTGTGATCCGGAAGAGCACGACCCCGAACTCCGCTTCAACGACGGCAAGTGCGATCCTGCCGGACGGTTCTGGGCGGGCACGATCACGAGCCGGGCGACCCCGGCGCGGGCCAGCCTGTACTGCCTCTTCCCCGACCTGACCGCGACGCGCATCCTTGCGGGGGTAACCAACTCGAACGGAATCGCGTGGGGCCTCGAAGCCAAGACGATGTACTACATCGACACGGCCACGGCGACCGTGTGGTCGTTTGACTACGACTTGGACACGGGCGCGATCACCAACCGCCGCGTGGCCGTGACTGTGCCCGCCGAGCTGGGGCATCCTGACGGGATGACAATCGACGCCGAGGGGATGCTGTGGGTGGCGCACTGGGGCGGACGGAGCGTCAACCGGTGGGACCCGGCCGGCGGAGAGCATCTGCGGTCGATTCCCATCCCGGCCGATCACGTGAGTTCGTGTGCGTTCGGCGGGGCGGAACTCGACACGCTGTACGTCACCACGGCGCGCGGCGGGCTGAGCGAAGAGGACCTGCGGACACAGCCCCATGCCGGGGGCCTGTTCCGAGTCAAGCCCGGCGTGCGGGGTGTTGCCGCGTTCGAGTTCGCCGGATAGCCGCGACGGCGCGCAGCACGGGGGGAATGCCCCGGTCGCAGCGGAAATCGGGGACAGATAACTTTTTTTGCCGGGCCAACCCGCTCCGCGCAATGCTTGTCCGTTGTCCGGCGAAAGAAAGTTATCTGTCCCCGATTTCCTGTCGCCGCTTCTCGCAAGTGTTACGCAGCTACTTCTTCTCTTCTTTTTTGGCCTGTTTTTCCACCAGCTCCAGGGTCTTCTGGTAGTAGCCGTCCATGGTTTCGCGGACTGTCTTGTCATTGATCCGCTCGCAGGTCTTGCGGAACCCTGCGAGTCTTTGCTTCACTTTCGCCAGTTCGTCCTGGGTGACCGCTTTCAAGCCGACGTAGCCGAACGAGCCGCACACCACCGTGAAATGTTTGTCCTTGGCGGCCCCCTTCAGGAAGACCAGGGCGAGCTCACCATCGGCGGGCCTGGGATTGCCCGTGCCGCCGATGACGTGGGGACGAAACGTGCCGAGCATCTCCGGCCGCTTGTGGTAGAGCACAAACAGTTTCGGTTCTTCGTCTTTCTTCTTGTCAATCTTGCCCTTCAGGATCTCCACGGGCTCGAAACCGATCCGGCTGTTGTACCGTCCGGCGTTCGCCGCCGCTTCGGTCTTGGTCATCCTCGCTACCAGGATCAGGTCCGACTTTGCCTTCATCCCCTCCAAGAGCCACGGCGGCGGGATAGCCCTGGCAACGGGACACACGGTCAGCACGGCCAACGCCGCCAGCACGACCCGCCACGCCACATGCTTCGACATCTCACAGTCCTCCTTTCCGGTCATCGTTCTCCTTCTGTGCCTCACAAACCTCTGCGGCCATGCTCCTCACCTCGCTGAGCGCGACCTTCCCGCTGCCGAGAAGCGGGATCTCAGGCACCTTGTAGAACATCTCCTTGCGCGGAATCCACAGCTTAGGAAGCTCGGTCCGGTTGAGCTTCTCCCACAGTTCGTCAACCGAGCCGGGCAGCCCGGTGTGCAGGACGGCGAGCCGCTCGCCCTTCGTCTCGTCCGGCACAGAGGTGACCACGCAAACGTGTTCGCCGCCCGGCCCCAGAATCTTGTGGATGGCGTCCTCGACGGCCATGTGCGGCACCATCTCGCCGCCGATCTTGCTGAACCGCGAGAGGCGGTCGGTGATGGTGATAAAGCCATCCTCGTCGATGCGGGCGACGTCGCCGGTGTTGTACCAGCCGTCCTGAATGACCTCGGCCGTCTTTTCCGGCTGGTTCAGGTAGCCGAGCATGACGTTGGGGCCCTTGATCATCAACATGCCCTCCTCGCCGGGCGGGAGGGGCTGGCCCGTCTCGATGTCGACCGCCCTGGCGACCACGTTCGGGATGGGCTGGCCGATGGTGCCCTGCTTCGTGCCGACCTGGATGTCGCCGCCGGATACCGGTCTGTCGGGGATGTTGACGGCGACCACGGGCGACAGTTCGCTGCAGCCGTAGCCTTCGAGGGGGCGGATCCCGAATTTGGCCTCGAACTGGTCCGCCACGCGCGGCCTCAGCTTCTCCGCGCCGGTGACCAGAACTCTGAGGCTCCTGAAGTCTCCCGGCCGGCACTGGCGCACGTAAGCCGTCAGGAACGTGGACGTGCTGAGGAAGTGCGTCGCCCGGTGCTCGCGAATGAGCCGGCCAATGGTCTTTCCATCAAGCGGATTCGGATGGTACACGGCCCGGAAGTAGCGCAGGATCGGCATCCACAGCGTGACTGTAAAGCCGAACGAGTGGAAGAACGGCAGGACGCCGCAGATACAATCGTCCGGGGTGAAAGAGAGAACCTGGCAGCAGCCGACGATGTTCGACGCGACGTTCCTGTGCGAGAGGACAACGCCCTTGGGCTTGCCCGTGCTGCCGCTCGAGAAGATGACGGTGACGGGATCGTCCGGTTTCAGTCCTCGGCGGCTGTACATCCAGCACACCACCTCGGTCGGCAGCAGGAGCGCGGCCAGCGCCGTCCGTATCTTCTGCCACGTGCTAATGTCGGCCGCGATGTCTTCGAGCATGACCATCTCGGCCATCATTTCGAGCTTGGCCTTTTCAACGAATCGCCGGGACGTCAGGACTCGCCGAATGCGGCAATCCTCGATCGCCGACCGCATCGCTTCGCGCGAGGCGGTGTAGTTGAGGTTCACGGGGATCTTGCCCGCGAAGAGCGCCGCCACGTTGGCGACCACGCCACCCACCGAGGGCGGGAGCAGCAGCCCCACGTACTCGTCCTCCGCCGCGATCGCCTTGATCTTCTTGCTCAGCACGGCCGCCGCCGCGAGCAGTCGACCGTACCGCAGCTTCATGCCGGACGAGTCGGCCACGCAGGGCTTGCGCCACATGGCCTTGGCGGCCCGGATGAACGCGTGGTGGAGCAGCACCTGGGCGCCCTTGCGGTAGTTGAAGGCCTCGGCGCCCAGCTCGGCCACCGCCGTGCGCAACTCATGGGTGCTCGAAGATGCCGGCATTTCCCGGCCGAACGAGACGGTGACGGGATACGGAAGTGCGCGCGGCCACTTCCAGAACACCCGCCCCCGCTCGTAGCTGAATATGCTGCCCCACACCCGGTCGAGATTGGCCGGGATCACGGGCACGTCGGTGTTCCTCACGATGCGCTCGAAGCCCGAGCGAAACGCCAGCAGGTTGCCCGTGCGGGTGACGCTGCCCTCGGCGAAGACGCAGACGAGGGCGCCTTCGTCGAGGAGCGCGCGCCGGGCCTCGCGGAACGCGGCGACGAGCGCCTTGGGACCGTCCTCCGGGGCGATGGGGATAGCCCGGAGGATCTTCGCCGCCCAGTGCAGCAGCGGGTGGTTGTAATAGTCTCGGTACATCACGAACCGCACGGGGCGCTGGAGGCAGGCGCTTACCAGCGCGGCGTCCACCAGCGAGACGTGGTTACAGACGAGCAGCGCCGGGCCGTCCTTGGGGACGTTGTGCGCGCCGATGACTCGGAACCGGTACACGGTGTGCGTGGCCAGCCAGACGGCGAAGCGGACGAGGAAGTCGGGCAGGACATAGCAGATGTACGCGGTGGCGCCGATCGTGGTTACGCCGAGCGCCACGAAAATCGCCGTCGGGCTGAGCTTGAGGATCTCGGACAGGACGTAGACCCCGACCGCGCCGACCAGAACGCCGGAGAACGTCACGAAGTTCAGGACGGCAATGGTGTCGCCCTTGGCGTTCTTGGGGCTCTTCTGCTGGATGTACGACGTGAGGGGAACCACGTAAAACCCGATCGCGACCCCCATGATCAGCAGATTGGCCCCCGTGAGCCAGACAGCCTGGTGGACAAACGTGAACGCGAACGAACACAGCGTCATCCCGATGGCGCCCAGCGGCACCAGGCCGAACTCCACCTTCCCGCCCGACAGCCTGCCGGCGAGCACGCTCCCCAGCGCCACCCCAACGCACAAGACCCCGATGAGGTTGCTGATGGTGCTGTAGCTCCCAGTCTGGATGACCTCCCATCCATACGGCACGAAGTTCTGGAGAAACACCGCGCCAAACACCCACACGTACATGTCGGCCAGGATCGCGAGGAACAGCGGCTTGTCCTTCCGCACCTGCCGAACGCCGTCGATGGAATCCTTGAGGAAGTTCCAGCGCAGCTTCTTGCGAGAGCCGGCCGGCGGGACCTTGCCGACCGAAAGGCTGGTGATCGTGCCGAGGATCGCAATGCCAATGAACACGAAGGCCGCGTTCTCGATGGAGCCCTGATGGGTCCTCGCGTCGACGAACGCGTCCATCAGCCAGCCACCGACGACCGATCCGAAGATGATCCCCACGTACGTCGTCATGTTGATGATGCCGTTGCCCTGCGACAGCTCGCCGTCGTCCAGGACTTCCGGCAGGATGCCGTACTTCGCGGGGCTGAAGTACGTGCTCTGGATGGCCATGACGAACAGGACCAGGATCGGCGTGACCCGGTCGCCGTGCCACAGGGCGAAGAACGCCAGGACCATGGCGCCGATCTCCGCCACCTTGGCAAGAACGATGATCGAGCGCTTGCTGTATCGATCGGCGAAGTAGCCGGCGCTCGAGGAGAAGATGATATAGGCGATGGCGAAGACCGCGGTCGAACCGCACAGGTACTTGGCGCCGCCCTCGGCCGCGATAAGGCGGCGCGACACGAACAGCATCACGACAATCTTGAACGCGTTGTCGTTGAAGGCACCCAGGAACTGGGTGACAATCAGCGACCAGAACGACCTGCCTCGCAGGCCGGCTTTGGCAGCAGCTTCCGCCACTTCGTCCTCCCGGCTCGCACCAGAGGGCTGCGGCGTCTTGCACGGCGCCCCGGATACAATACGCGAACGTGCCGCGATGGTCAAGCCGCCCGCTGTGGCAAAAATGCGACCTCCTCTCGACCGAGGTGGACTTTTCGAAACACCGCGCGGCGTTTGCAACTCATTCCGGGACAACCACTTCCGGTCGAAGGGGCGCGGCGAGGCGAACGGGTGTTTACGAAAATGGACATTTTCGGCCTTAGCGGGCCTTGACGGCGCCGGCAGAAACCACCGGAACTCAGATCGTAAGCTACGCCAGATCAAAGCGTTACGTTTCCTTGGGCCGCATTTCCGCATTTATCCGCCGCGCCTGGCGCGGAATTTGCATTTGCGTAAGGCGTGAGCAGCAGATGCTGGCTCAGTAAGGCTCGTTTTTGAGGTAACTTCCGATGTTCGGCAATGACAGAGAGACCCAAGAGCTGCTAAGACAACTGGCGAACAAGCTTGCCGCGAGCGCCCACCAACTGAGCGAGGCGGCACGGCGCCTCCAACTGACGGAACTCACGTACCGGGAGTATCTCGGCCGACTCCGTGAGATCGACCGGCGGATGCGCAGCTTGATCGGCCTGCTCCAGGGGCCGAAGGCAGACGAACCCCCCACAGAGAGCAACCCGGCGTTCTGCGAGCCGCCCCTTCCGAAGCCCACCCGCAAGAAACTGCGCTACGCGGACTACATCGAGTTCTCGAACTACGCGGAACTGAAGAAGTTCGAGAAGATGGCGAAAATCACCGACAAGGACATCCAGAAGTGTGACGCCGACGAGCTGATGAAGAAGCTGCTCGGGGACGAGCGGGCGAAGTAAGCCGGCGGCCACTCCGGCGTCTCCCTCAATGCTCAAGTCCAAGGCTGAGATTGTCGATATAGATAATGTCAGCCTTCTTTTCATCCCAACATGGGTGCTGATCCCACCACGCGGCTCAGGGGTACGCCTTGTCGGAAGAGCCCTCACAAACCCGGCGAATGATCCTTACCGTCCTCAAGCTGTTCATCGGGACGTTTGCGAGCCGCATCCTGGGCTTCGTGCGAATGCTGCTGATGGCCAGGTACTTCGGCGGCCGCGCGGCGATGGACATCTTCCAGATGGCTTATATGCTCCCGAATCTGTTTCGCCGGGTGCTGGGCGAGCAAGCGGTCGAGAGCTCCTTTCTCCCCGTGTTCAAGTCGCTGACGACGCGGAAACAAGTTCGCCAGGCGTGGCGCGCCGCATCGGTGTTTCTCAACTGGCTCCTGCTCGCGCTCGTGCTCGCCGCGGGCATCTGCTACCTGTTCGCCCCGCAGCTCGTCGCCTGGGTCCTGGCCCCCGGCTTTGACGCGGAGACCGCCACCGAGACCGCCCGCCTGGGAAGGCTGATGTGCCCGTTCATGGTGCTGATCGGCCTGGCGGCGTTCTGCGGGAGCCTGCTCCTCGCGCACGGCCAGACCCTGGCGTACAGCCTGGCACCCACGCTGTTCAACGCCGGCTGGATTGCCGCGATGATGCTGCTTCACCGGCGGCTCGGTGTGTACAGCCTGGGCGTCGGCGTCCTCGCAGGCGGGGTGCTCTACCTGGCAGGCTCCGCCCTCGCTGTCGTCCGTGGCAGGCGCCGGGGGCTGATCGGCGGCCACTGCGATTCGTCGGCAGGCTTGGCGGACGCGGCGGCGTTTCGAGCTATGCGACTGGCCGGCCCCGTGTGCGCGGCGGCGCTCGTGGCGCGGTGCGCGTCGGTGGTCGACCGTGCCATCGCGTCATTTCTGGAGACCGGCAGCGTCGCGGCGCTGGCGTACGCGATGCAACTGGTGCTGCTGCCGTTCGCACTGTTCGGGCTTTCGGTCGGCCGGGCGGCGCTGGTGCCGCTGAGTGAGCACGCCGGTGCCAACGACGTCGAGGGATTCCAGCGGAGTGCGGCCGGCGCCCTGCGGCTGGGCCTGGTCCTCCTGATCCCGCTGACGGTCGGGACCGCGCTCCTGGCGCAGCCGCTCGCCGACCTGCTCAAGGCCGGCAGGTTCCGGGCACTCGATGCCGAGAAGACCGCCATCGCTCTGCGCTATTACGCGCTCGGCATCGCCGGCATGGGGTTCGTCAGCATCCTGTCGCGGGCGATGTACGCGCTGAAGGACAGCGCCCGTCCGCTGTGGGCATCGGTGAGAGCCTTGGCGGTCAACGCGATACTGAGCGCGGCGCTGGCGCTGACGCCGCTCAGGCACGGCGGCATCGCGCTGGCGACGTCGATCGCGATGACGCTCCAGGCGCTGCTCCTGTTCATCGGGATGAGTCAGAAACTGCGCCGGCTCGGAGCGACAAGAGGATTCGGGTCGCTATGGAAGCCCATCGGGAAGATCTGCCTGGCGACGGCGGTCATGTCCGCGGCGGTTCTGCTGGCGGCGGAAGTTCGAATTGAGTCCTCTTCGTTCGGCGCACGGCTCCTCAAGGTGCTCATACCGGGCTCCGCCGGCGCAGTCGTCTACGGATTGGCGATGCTGGTGCTGGACCGGCATGCGATCCGCCAGCTCTTGCGCAGAAGGCCTGACTAGCCGACGCGATACAGGTCGGCGATCGCTTCGATGAAGTCGGCCAGATTGTGCCGGCTCAGCACGAGTTCACGCGCCGTCCGTCCGAGTTCGCGGCGTCTCTCCACGTCGTCCAGCAGAAGCCGTACTGCTTCGGCGATTGCTTGAGCATCGCGCGGCGGGACCACAAGGCCCGTCACTCCGTCCTTCACGACGTCAGTGTTGCCGGATATGTCGGTCGCCACCACGGGGAGCCCGCCCCCCATCGCTTCGAGGACCGAGTAGGAGAGCCCTTCCCACAGCGATGGCTGGACGTAGAGGTCCATCGCGGCGTAGAGGCCGGCGGCATCGGCCCGGTGTCCGGCGAACACAACGTTCTCGGCGATCCCAAGCTGCTTCGTCAGGGAGCGGAGCCTGGCATCGAGCCCTCCGTCCCCGATCAGCACAAAGCGCGCATCCTCGTGGCGCTGGATGACATCCTTGGCGGCTCGGACGAGATACTCACACCCCTTTTGCCGAACCAGGCGGCCAACGGTCCCGGCAACGTGCGCGTGCTGCGGCAGCCCGAGCGCCGCTCGTGCTTCCGCTCGCGCCTCGGCGGTGATCTCAGGTGCCGCCCCGACGGCGTTCTTGATCACCCGCACGCGGTCGGCGGAAGCGATGCCGCTCGTCACCGCCAGTTCCTTCTCTCCCTCGGAGACGGCGACGATCACCCCGCCGAAACTCGCAGCCATGCGTTCGAGCCGCTTGTACAGCCAGCCGGAGGCGCCGCCGCGCTGGAACGCGAACGCGTGCGGCGTGTAGAAGACCTTCGGCGTGCCGGCCGCTCGCGCCGCCCGCCTGCCCAGGAAGCCAGCCTTCGAACTGTGCGCGTGGACCACGTCGTACCTGTTCCGCCGGATGAGGCGGGTGAGCGCGCACAAGGCCCTCAGGTCGGCGAACGGCGCAGGCCGACGTTTCATCGGGATTACCTCGACTCGAACGCCGAAGGCCCGAAGGCGTTGGATCTCGCGCTGAGGATTCCGCATGCGAGTGGGCGAGATGGCGACCGTGAGATCGAATTCGCCCTTGTCCAAGTGCTCGGCGATCTGAAAGACGTGCTTGAGCGCTCCGCCGCCGGCCGCTTCCAGTATCTCGAGAACGCGTATTTGCGCCATTCGCGCCGAGCCCCGACCGGATGGTTCCGCGGAACAGGAAGATTATCCCCGGCGGCGCGAGCATAATCAAGGGCGCTGGCACAAGAGAAGCTCAGACATGGAACGACCCCGCCGGCCACGAGGTCGAGCGGGGTCGCTCCGCGCGCAGGGTGTCAATCATTGAACGGATTGTCGCCGGCGCCTTCCTTGGGCGCGTCCTTCTTTGGGCCGCCTTCGCCGCGGATCTCTCTCCTCGGCGGCTGCCGCGGCCCCCTCAGGAGTCCCACAGCCAGCTTCTCGACCGAACCCTCACCTTCCTCCTTGGCGAGCTTCGCCATGTTTTCCAGGTGGGTCGTGTACTCGGCGATGATCTGCCCGGCGAGCGTCTTCGCCGCCTCGAGGTTGTTCTTGACGGCCTCCTTCGGGGCCGTGCCGCCGTCGACCTCCGCCTTCACCTTCTCGCGGAGTTCTTGGACGCTCTTCATGAGCTTCCCGAGCTCCTCCCGGTGGCGCCTCAGCTCGGCGCGAACCTTCTCCGAGCCGACCAGCGGCATCTGGAGCCCCCTGATCTCGCGCATTTTCCTCATGCGTTCCATGCGTTCCATCCGTTCCTTCCCCCCGACCCTCCGACGTCCCTTGTCGCCCTCGCCCTCCCCTTCAGCGGCGAGCACTGACGACGCCGTCAGGGCCAACACCATGACACACAAAACTGCCATCCCAATCACTCTGCGCATAGGATCCACCTCCTATCACAAGGACTGAAATAACGGCCGGTCCTATTCTGCAATGTGCAAACCGTGTGCCACGCCGGCTCCAAAACACAGGTGGAGCAGCAAGTTCTTAGCTGGAAAGATGTTATGGAGGCGCCGCCGTGCGGCTCCGGCGCCGGAGGGCCGCCGCCGTGTCGGACCATGCAGCGGACGTGTGGGGTTATTCGACACCCTCCGGTTCGGGCGGCTCGGGCGGCTTGTCCTTCTCGGGCACCTGCTCGACCGCCTCTCTGGCCTGACGGGTCCGCGAAGCGATCGCCCGTGCGGTCCGGTTCAAGTCCTTCGGCCGGGTCTTGGCCGAGAGCTGCTGAACGTGCCTCCCGAACTGACGCCCCTTCCTCCGCTCGATCATCACTGCGATGACCAGCGCCGCCAGCGTGAT
>CAZDHT010000080.1:0-19133 GCA_964505325.1 uncultured Planctomycetota bacterium
GGTCCACTTGGCCTTCAGCGTTCCGGTGTGGTCGAGGGCGATGACGTTGGGTGCCGAGCCCACGAGCACCTCCTTCATGCCGTCTCCGTCGATGTCTGTGGCGAGGATGCTTGTCACCGGCTTCCCGGTCTCGTAGCTCCACTTCCTCGCGCCCCCGCTCCCCATGGCGAGGACCCCCCTGCTGTATGTGCCTGCGATGACCTCGTATTTCCCGTCTCCGTCGAGGTCTGCGACGTCGATTAAGTTGCCGGGGAGCATGGCGGTCGGGATTCTCATGCTCGGCGCCAGGTGAACGTTGACCGAGTGCCCGGCGGGGAGACCGTTGACGAACTCGCGTCCGCCCAGCAGCAGCTTGTCGCTCGTCGTGATCTTGGGATCCTTCGAGATGTACAGCCCCACCGAGAATTTGCTGGCATGATGCCCGCCCACGTTCCGCGCCTTGACCTTCAGCAGATTGCCCACGACTCTCCCTCGCTTCGCCACGGGCGGCGCCTGGAACGAAGACACCACCAGGTCCGCCCGGGCGGGCGGGTGCGGTCCCGGACCTGGACCCGGACCCGGGCCTGGACCTGGACCCGGACCGGGCGGCCTCGGCAGGTTAAACATGCAACCCGCCGCAACCGCCGCGAACCCGGCCAGCGCTGCCCCGACAACCAGCCTGCCCCTCGCGCTTCCCAACCATCGCCTCATCGTCCGCCCTCCTTCTTCCTGTGCCCGGCACGCTCTCCCGGGCGATCCCAATCGTCCTCACCCGGGCCCGCCCCGGGCCAAAACCCTTCCGCCCTTTCCCTGTTCCCCCGTCTCGCCGGCCATTGTAGCCGAGGGCATTGACCTCGGCCAGCCGCTAATACGCTCTCGCCAACGGCACCCGGCACGTGGACGGCTTCCCGCAGACGAGGCAGGCGCCGCCTTCCTCCGGCGCGTCGAGCGGGATGCTGCGGATGGTCGCCTTGGTTTCCTCGGCGATCTTTTTCTCACACTCGTCGCCGCCGCACCAGTGGGCATACAGGAAGCCGCCGGGGTCGTCGATCTTCGCCTTGAACTCGTCGTAGCTGTCCACCGGGAACGAATTGTCGTCGAGGAGCGCCTTGGCCCGTGCAAACAGCGCCGCCTGGATGTCATCGAGCAGCCTGGGGACGGCCTCGCCGGCGGCGGCCGTCGGCAGGGACGACTTCTCGCCGGTATCCCGCCGCACCACCACGACCTGGTCCTGCTCGACGTCGCGCGGCCCGATCTCGATCCGAACCGGTACGCCGTTGACCTCGTGCTCGTTGAACTTCCAGCCGGGCGTCACGTTGTCACGCGCGTCAATGTCGAGGGAGACCCCGGCGAGCGCGGCGCGGACCCTGTCCGCCGCGGCGAGCGCCGCGGACCGCTGCGGGCCGTCCCGCCAGATCGGCACGATGACGGCCTGCGTCGGCGCCAGCTTCGGCGGCACCACCAGCCCGTTGTCGTCGCTGTGGGTCATGATCAGTCCGCCGATCAGGCGCGTGCTGACCCCCCAGCTCGTGGCGTAGACGTATTCGAGGCGGCCCTCCTGGTTCTGAAACTGTACGTCGAACGCCCTGGCGAAGTTCTGTCCCAGGTAGTGCGAGGTCCCCGCCTGGAGCGCCCGCTTGTCCTGCATCATCGCTTCGATGGAATACGTGTCGACCGCTCCGGCGAACTTCTCGTTCTCCGTCTTCTTTCCGCAGATGACCGGCATCGCCATCCATTCCTCGGCGAAGCGGCGATAGACGTCGAGCATGCGGAGGGTCTCTTCGCGCGCTTCGGCCTCCGTGGCGTGGGCGGTGTGGCCCTCCTGCCACAGGAACTCGGTGGTGCGGAGGAAGAGGCGCGTCCGCATCTCCCACCGGACGATGTTCGCCCACTGGTTGTAGAGCAGCGGCAGGTCGCGGTAGGAGTTGATCCACTTCTTGTACATGTGCCAGATGATGGTCTCGGACGTCGGGCGGACGTACAGCTTTTCTTCGAGCAGCTTGCCGCCGCCGTGGGTGACCACGGCGCACTCGGGCGCGAAGCCCTCGACGTGTTCCGCCTCCCGCTTCATGAAGCTCTCGGGGATGAAGAGCGGGAAGTACGCGTTGCGGTGGCCGGTCTCGCGGAACATCACGTCGAGCGCCCCCCGCATGTTCTCCCAGATGGCGTAGCCGTTGGGGCGGATGACCATGCAGCCCTTGACGGGCGCGTAGTCGGCCAGCTTGGCACGCAGGCAGATGTCCGTGTACCACTTCGAGTAATCTTCGCTGCGTTTCGTGATCGCCTTTGCCACTGCGCGGCTCCTGCACGGTTGGCGCGGGAATGCGACGGAGAATGATAGCGCAGCGGCGGGTGGGGTTCAAGCGCGAGCGGGGCGCAACTTCGCCATTCGCGTTGCGGCAGGACTGATCGCGTAGTCCTCGCGGGCCATTCGGCCGATTGCGGGACCGGGGGCGCTGCGCGAGCGCCCCCGGTTTTGTTGGGCCGATGCTCGACGCGGCCGATCAGCTCCGCCGCCGGCGTCGCATCAGCGCGGCCAGACCGCCAAGCCCGAGGAGCGCGAGCGCGCTCGGCTCGGGGATGGGCGGCACTTCGGCCGGCGCTTCGAGCACGAAGATGCGGTTCTTGCCGTTGTCCATGTAAAGGAGCGGCGGGCCGCCCGGATTGTCCGGATCCGATGCGAACACGAAGCCGCCGGTGTCGAACAGGTTCGTCGCCGTCGCCCCGGAGTCAAACGTGAACGTCTGGTACATCTCGGGCCCGGAGCAGATGTCGACCTGAGCCCACGTCTCGTTGGCCCAATCGGTGATCTCGACGGCGCTCAGGTAGACGTTGTTGTCGCCCTTTCCGGCGGTCACGAAGAAGAGGTACTGGCCGTCGTGGAAGAGCGACCGGAAGGCGTCCTTGGTGCCGGGATCGGGGACGAGGCCGTCGAGGTCGCTCTCGGTCATGAGGAGCCCCTGGCTGATGAGGCTGCGGCTGCCCAGGTCCTGCATCGGGTCCTTCGGGGGGATCGGCGCCGGCGCGGTCCACGGGCCGATCTCGTACAGGCCGAGGCCCCACTGGCCGGTGCTCCAGTGCGTTCCGTAGGAGATGCCGCGGATGACCTCGTTGGCCGTGCCCGGATTGAGTGTCTCGACGTACGTCCCGCCTTTCTTGTTGTAGCCGGAGGCCCCCCACTGCTCGCTGGACGAGGTCGTATGGTGCACTCCGAGGCCGTCCGCGTCAGCGCTGCCGTCGGGGTAGACGAGGTACTGGTTGTAGGTTGGGTTGGTCGCCGCAGTGCCGCTTGCATCCCGCGGCTGCCACTCGTTGTAGGGGCCCGCCGAGGAACCTGTGGGCTGCATCCAGTAGTCCTCGTGGGTCATGCGGCCGATGGGGGCGTAGACGCGCTTGACGACGCCCTCGACGGATGCTTGGCGGCCATCGTCCTGCGGACTGAGGTTGTTGCTGCGGTTGAGCTGCTCCACCTTCGAGTCCTTCCCCTGGAAGTCGTCGTAGGGTGTTACGTCGTTGCGGTGGTAAAACAGGACCCGCTCATTGTAGTTCGACTGCTTTGCAGTGACCGCCAGGTACTGGTGATCCGCTCCGGCACCCGTGTCCAGCGGGTTGGGATTGGTGACACCCAGATGGTAGCTGTAGTTCAGGTTGAAGCCCGGAATCACCCCCGGCTTGCCGCCGACCAGCTTGAACGAGTAGTCCGGGATCACCGGAGCCGCCAACGCCGTCCCCGCGACCACACCCACCAGCCACGCCAAAGCCACAACCACTGCTAGTCTGCCTTTCATCGCAGACCTCCTTTCCAGAAGAGTGAGAGAGAATGCGCGCGTGGAATCCCCCGGTACGCCCCAGGGTTCCCCAAGACTTGCTCTCTCTACCTGATTTGTGATCTCGCGTTCCTCAAGCTACGATGCGGCCGCCGGCCGGCGCGACCCGCCGCGATGGTGCTCCTGCACGTTCATGTTGCTCAGTGCCGCAAACCGCGTGCCAGAACTCAGCCCAAATGTAGACGGGTCTGCCGGCGTTCCGTAACCTCTTGTGGCTCAGTTGCTTGGAGAGGCGCTCGAGGCCGACCAGGGGTGCTCTCCCGGGGGCGGCGTCCGCCGCATGTTGCCTCCGGGCAACATGCCCGCCCCGAGAATCCGACCGCTCTGGACGCAATGTGAACTCAGGCAGTGAGTTACGCGCTGTTGCCTATCTGAAACATGGCTGGGCCGCGGTGTCAACGGGGCGCAAGAACGGCCCGCCCAGCGGACCTCTTTGGATTTGCGCTGGGGTGTTCAAACGGTTAGACTGTGCGCAACCGGCCGAAAGAAGAAGGTCCAGCCCGGAGCATTCTCGTGAGGTGACAGAGACGATGCAAAAGCTCCCTCTAATCGTTCTGGTGTCTGTCTGCATCGGGCCGTTCGCGCTCGCGGGGGAGGCGCCGCCCGCGTTCACGAAAGAGCCGACCGCGGCGCGGGCCGGTGCGAACGTGAAGATCACGTTCGGCGTGGACCGCGAGACGGACGTGTCGGTCTTCGTTCAGGACGGAAACGGCGAGGTCGTGCGGCACCTGGCGGCGGGGCTGCTCGGGAAGAACGCGCCGGCTCCGTTGAAGAAGAACTCGCTGGCGCAGTCGCTGGAGTGGGACGGGAAGGACGACGGCGGGAGACCGGTACGCGGCGCGGTCCAGGTCCGCGTCCGGCTGGGTCTGGGCGCCGAGCTCGACCGGTTCATACCGTCGCCCGGCGGCAGGATGCAGGCCCCCGTGACCGCGCTCGGCGTGGGCAAGGACGGCGAGGTCTACGTGCTCGCGAACCGCGGCCACGCCAGTTGCTACCTCTACGTCCTCAGCCGCGAGGGCAAGTACCTCCGCACGCTGCTACCCTCGCCGGCGGACCTCAAGGACGAGGACCTCCGCGGCCTCGAGCGGCTCGAACTCAAGGACGGCACGAAGGTGCCCGTGGTCTACCAGGGGAACGCCGCGCACCTCGCGCCGTTCCTCTCCGGGATCCGGCATCAGCAGCTCGCCGTGACGCAACAGGGCTGGATCGTGTTCGCGTCCGGCGGAAACGACTACTCAGACCAGTCCGTCCCGCGGCACGTGCTGGTCGTCAAGACGGACGGCCGCACGCCGCAAGAGGTCGGGTTCGTCGGCCCGTCGCTCGGGCGGCACGGCCGGTACTCGATCGGGCTGCGGGCACAGCAACTCGCGGTCAGCCCGGACGGGAAGACCCTCTACTTCGTGGGGCTGGGCCTCGACGCGAGGGGAAAGCGAAAGGCGGAGGGCATCCACGCCGTCGGGCGCATGACCTGGCAGGACAAGGGCCCGCCGAATCCGTTCATCGGGAAGCCCGACGAGCCGGGCGACGACGCGACCCATCTCTCCGGCCCCGTGGGCCTGACCATCGACCCCAAGGGGAACCTATACGTGGCGGACGCGGGCAACAACCGGGTCGCCGTCTTTGACCCCGACGGCAAGCCGCTGGGGCAGACGAAGGTCGAGCGGCCCTGGCAGCTCGCCGTCAGCCCGGCGACCGGCGAGCTGTTTGTGCTCCAGCGCCAGCAGGGCCGGCGCTGGGGGCCGTTCGCCCTGATGAAGTTCGACAAGGCGATCGGCGGCACGGAGGTCGCGCGGCTGGACCTCAACGGGCGGAATCCCGTATTCGCGCTCGACGCCGGGGCGACGCCCCCGAAGCTGTGGCTCAGCTACGACCCCGGCTGGCGCAAGTCGCAGCCGCTGGTCCAGGTGCTCGACCGCGGCAAACGGCTCGAGGTCGGCGCGGACGCGCTCAAGGGGGCCTCCGCGCAACTCACCAGCCCGCTCTTTCTCTCGGTCGATCCGGCGCGCGAGGTCCTGTACGTCGGCGACTTCTCGAGGAAGGTCCGACGGATTGACTTGAAGACGAACAAGGTCAGCAACTTCCTCACCGCGTCGGAGGTAGCGCTGGACCGGACGGGCAACCTGTACGTGCTGAGCGGGTACGGGACCAACGCGCTGCTGCGGGTCACGCCCGAGGGCAAGCCGCTGCCGTTCAAGGCGACGGGCAGCAACAAGATCGAGATCACGTACCGGGCGGGCCTGCCGCATGTCGGCGTGCGCGGGCTGACCGTCGCGCCGACCGGCGACATCTACGTCTACCAGGACAACAACAACAAGCCGATGCACCTGTGGGTGTTCGGGCCGGACGGGGCGCTGAAGAAGAAGAACCTGATCGAGAACATCCCGCCCGACTCGGCGTGCAGCCTCGCCGTGGATCGCGCCGGAAACATCTACGCGGGCATCAACGTGAACGACCCGAAGGACCTGTTCCCCGCCGCGTTCAAGGGCGTGGTGCCGACGTACGGCTGGATCAACATCTACTCCGGCCGGGCATCCTGGTACGTTCGGCCGCACAAGGGCCTGCCCAAGGGCCCGCCGTGGAACCGGATGTTCATGAACTTCTACATCAATCACTACGGATCGGTGTTCAAGTTCCCGCCGGGCGGCGGGACGTTCTGGCTCGGCGACAAGAGCAAGACCCCGAAGAAGCCCGAGGGCGTGCCCGCCGACGCCGTCTTCTATCGCGACGCCTACATGGACCGCGCCGTGTGGCTCCAGGGCGCCGTCTGGCGCCGGCCCGGCTTCGCCCTCTGCACCAACCGCACCCAAAACTACGGCGACCCCGGCTGCTCCTGCTGGACCGGCCGGTTTGCGCTCGACGAGCACAACCGGCTGTTCGTGCCCGATGTCTTCCGGTTCTCCGTCGGCGTGGTCGATGCGAACGGCAACGAGCTGGTCCGGTTCGGCAGCTACGGAAATGTCGACTCGGCCGGGCCGGGTAGCGCGATCCCCGAGCCGGCCATCCCGTTCGCGTGGTGCAACGCGGTCGCCGTCGGCGGCGGCAAGGTGTACGTGGCCGACCGGATCAACCGGCGCATTGCCGTGATCCGGCTGACCTGCGCCGCAGAGGCGACGGCGAAGGTGGGACTGTGACCTGGCACGGAGGGATCCGACGGTGCGACGTCTCCTGTGGCTGACGTTGTGGGCGGCGTGCGTTTCCCGGGCGCTGGCGGGGGACGCCCCGCCCGCGTTCACGAAAGAGCCGACGGCGGCCCGGGTCGGCGGCGGGGTCCGCATCGAGTTCACCGTCAGCCGCGAGACCGATGTGGCGGTCTACATCGAGGAGGCCAAGGGCAGGATCGTGCGGCACTTGGCCGCCGGGGTGCTCGGCAAGAACGCGCCGGCGCCGCTCAAGCCCAACTCGCTTTCGCAGAGCATCGAGTGGGACGGAAAAGCTGATTACGGCAAGCCGGCCGGCCCCGGCCCGTTCAGCGTCCGCGTGGCGCTGGGCCTCGGCGCGACGTTCGGCGGGGTCGTCGCCGATGAGAAGCAGAACTTCGGAAACTGCATCAAGGGGCTGGCCGTCGGCAAGGGCGGCGAACTCTACGTGCTGAGCGTCATCGGCGCACACATCCCGAACTGGGGCAGCGAACAACTGGTGGCCCTCAATCGCGAGGGCAAGTACCTGCGCACGATCATGCCCTTCCCGGCGGACATCGACCCAAAGAAGCTGGGCACGTTGCCGACGATCCGGCTCGACGGCCGGCTCTCGCCGCTGGTCCACAGGATCGCCGCCCGCAACTTCTACCCCGGCTTCACCGCCGGCCGCAAGACCGGCCTGGGCATCACGTCCGACGGCGTCATCGTCAGCATGTCCGGCGGCTATTGGGGCGCCTACGGCATCTTCGTGAACGCGGTGAAGAGCGACGCATCGATCCCCTGGGGAGACTTCCAGGGGCCGGAGCTGACGAAGAAACGCAACCCCGCGCTCTCGCGCGCGTCGGCCTGCGTCTCGAGTGACGGCAAGTGGGCCTACGTCAGCGGCTACGAGAACACCCCCGCGGTTCACCGCATCAATCTTCCCGGACGGGACAAGATCGAGGTCTTCTTCGGAGACCTCAAGACCGCCGGCAAGGACAACTCACACCTGGGCGGCATGCCCAAGGGCCTGGTCCTCGACGGCAAGGGCAACTTGTTGATTTCCGACCCCAAGAACAACCGCGTGCTGATCGTCACCGAGAAGGACGCCAAAGTCGTCGGCCAGTTCCCCGTCGGGGCGCCGGACTGTGTCGCGGTCGACCGCAAGACCGGCCACGTCTACGTGACGCGAATCCTCGACAAGTGGATGGTCGAGCTGGTCAAGCTCCGCGGCGTCAAGGATCCCACGCCGATCGCGACAATGTCCTTCAAGCCCGAGGCCGACCGGCGGTTCCACTGGGTGATGGCTCTGGACGCGGCCGCCAACCCGCCCATCGTCTGGATGGGCGGCGACGCCGGCACCCTGCTGAGGATCACCGAGGCCGGCGGGAAGTTCACGTCAACGAAGGTCAACTCGGGCAAGTACGGCCGCGCCGCCTTTGTGGACCTGCAGGTCGACCGCTGGCGCGACGACAAGGAGGTCTACACCCGTACCGGTCAGAGCAGGTGGATCCGTTTCAACGAGAAGACCGGCAAGATCGAACCGGTCAGCTACTTCCTGATCTCCAAGGGCCTGTGCATCCTGCCCGGCCCCGACGGCAACATCTACGGCACCGAGTGGCCGGCCGGACTCTTCAAGTGGAGCCGTGACGGAAAGCCCATCCCATGGAAAAACCCGGAGCCCGGCGCCAAGGACTTCAATCGCAGTTACCATACACGCCCGCACGGCACATTTGTCCCCGTCTGCATGGGCTTCATGATGCACGCCCACGGCATCCGACACGACGGCCACCACTTCGTCTTCTCGCGCTTGCCGTCCGGCCCCTATCGCGGGGCCAAGGCACTGCACGAATACGACCAGACCGGCAAGCGCATCCGCGGCCCCATCATCTGGAAGGCCTCGGACAATATCCTCGGCCCCAGGTTCGATCAGCAAGGCAACATCTACGTCGCCGAGCAGATCAAGCCCGCCGGAGAGTTCTGCCCAAAGGAGTTCAAGGACGTCGTCGGCGAGGTCAAGCTCGGCGTCAAATACTCAAAGAGCAAGGGCAAGCCCAAAGGCGCCATCCTCAGCATGTACGGCAGCATCCTCAAGTTCTCGCCAAAGGGCGGGATGATCGAGCACTACCCCGGCGGAATGAACCGGGGCAAAAAGGTGGCGCAGCCCTTCACCGGCGAACCCAAACTCGATCCCTCCCTCAAGACCGTCGACGCCACCTGGCACTACGGTGACCTCTACCAGTGGCCCCAGCCAGCCAAGGTCACCGGAGCACTGTGGATGAAGCTGGGCATCAGCCACATCCCACTCTTCTACTGCAACTGCGAGAACACCCGCTTCGACGTCGACGAGTTCGGCCGGGTCTGGTACCCGGACCTGGGCCGCTTCCGCGTGTGTGTGCTGGACACCAACGGCAACGAGATCACCAGCTTCGGCCAGTACGGCAACGCCGACGCGCCGGTCAGGCCCGGCCAGAAGGAGATCCCGCTCGCCTGGCTCATCGGCGTCGGCGTCAGCGACAAGTACGCGTATATGGGCGACAGCATCAACCGGCGCTTGCTGCGGGCGAAACTGACCTACGCGGCCGAGGCGACTTGTGAGATCAAATAGAAGGACGGTCAGATGAAATCGGACGCGTGGATTGCGGTCACGCTCGCCTTGTGCGTTACCGCCTCTGGCGCCGCTGGAGGCGAAGTGAAGGTCACGAGGGAGCTCACCGCCACAAAGGCCGGCGACACGGTGAAGATCGAGTTCGCCGTGGACCGCGAGACCGACGTGGCGGTCTACATCTTGAATGCGAAGGGCGAGGTGGTCCGCCATCTGGCCGCGGGCATGCTCGGCAAGAACGCGCCCACGCCGTTCAAGCCCGGCTCACTGGCCCAGAGCATCGAATGGGACGGCAAGGACGACGCCGGCCGTCAGGCCGGCGGCCCATTCAAGGTCCGCGTCTGCGCAAAAATGACGCCTGAATTGGACGGCTTCCTGCTCGAGAACCCCGCCTCGACCGGGGGGATCTCCTCGCTGGCCGTCGGCCCCGGCGGGTCGCTCTACGTCTTCCACCGGGACGCAGTGTGGGCGCACTGGGGCAGCACGAAGATCAAGATCCTGAACCGCGACGCCACGCACCGCCGGGCGGTGATGCCCTTCCCGGCGGACATCGCCCCTGAGAAAATCAGACCTCTGCGCCCCTTCCAAACCAGCGAGGGGGACCTGGTGCCCCGCATACACGATCTGCTGCGACTGAACTTCTACTGCGGTTACCGCGACCCGTTCTGGCGCTCCCCGGCGCAGTGCCCGGTGGTGGACAGCCGCGGCCGGGTGCATTGGCTGGTGATGGGGCCGGCCGTGGCCAGCCTCGACGCCGACGGCGGCGTGCCCTACCAGAGCCTGGTGGGTCCGAAGCTGCTGCCCGAGATCAAGGGCCTGACCATGGCCAACCAATGGTTCTTCTCGTACAGCCGGCCATGTCTGGCGATGAGCAGCGATGAGAAGTTCCTCTATTTCGCCGGGCTGACCACCGGCAATCCCAAGAAGAAAGAGCAGCCGATCAAGGGCGTCCCCTGCGTGTTCCGGGTCGACCTGCGGACCCGCGGGCCGGCCGAGATCTTCCTAGGCAAACTCGACGCCCCCGGCAAGGAAAAGGCACTTCTGGCCGGACCGCGAGGGTTGGCCGTGGCGGACGGGCTGGTCTACGTCGCCGACCACGACGCCGACCGCATCGCCGTCTTCAACGAGAAGGACCGCACCCTTGCCGGCGAGATCAAGATCAAAGCCCCGGACACCATCGGCGTGAGCCCTGCCGACGGCGCCGTCCACGTCTGCTCCGCCGCGGATCCGAAGACCCCGGAACTGGTCAAGTTCGAGAACGCCAAGACCGGCAAGGAACTCTACCGGCTGCCGCTCCCTCATTACAGGTACGCGAACGAGGGGCGGATTCCTCACCGCATCGCCGTCGACGCCTCCGCCTCGCCCGTCCGCATCTGGGTGCCAACCATACCCTACACCAAGTACAGCCTCCTGTGTATCGAGGATCAGGGGGAGAAATTCGTCTCCAAGGGCGACCCGCGCAACTCCGCGCTCCATGCGGAGGGCCCGCGCGACCTCTTCTTCGACCGGGTCCGCGGCGAACTCTACGTCAAGAGCGGCGTCCAAATGTGGCACCGCATCGATGAAAACACCGGCAAGGTCACCTTCTCCTTCCGCCCCAGGGACATCTCCCGCCGCCCGGAGTTCGGAACGCAACTGGTCGCAGGCCCGGACGGCAAGCTCTACAACTACAGTTGGAGCGGCAAGGAGGCGGGCCTCAGGCTCTACGGCCGGGACGGCAAGCCGACCAACTGGCCGGGCGCCAAGAGCAATCACATCCCGCTGCCCGGCGTCATGAACTACATGCAGCGGACACTGATTGTACGCGGCAAAGAACTGTTCATCGTCCCGCCCGGCAACTGGCGCACCGACTCCGGCGGCGGCGGCGCCCAGGACGGCACCACCTGCCTGAACGTCTACGGCATGGACGGCAAGGTCAAGCGCACGCTGATATGGCAGTGCTTCAAGGGCGCGATTCCCCGGATGGACCTCCAGGGCAACATCTATCTCGCGGAAACCATCAGGCCGACCGACCGCTCCTTCCCCGCCTTCTTCGACGGCAAGATAAAGCCGCCGCCGGTCCAGACCGGCAACAACAACGACAGCTTCTATTACAGCTACATGTACGGCAGCATCGTCAAGTTCCCCCCGACCGGCGGGGCCATCTGGTACAGCAAGGAGATCGGACCATACGTGGAGGGCAAGCCCCCCGCCGAACTGCTGGCCAAACCCAAGGTCAAGGTCCGGTTCCACCGGGGATACAGGAGCAAGGACCAGGCCGAACTCCAGGGCGCCCTCTGGTACCGCTTCGGATTCGCACCCTACACCGCGACGTACTCTTCCTGCTACAGGACCTGCATGTGCGAGGGTGGCGGCTTTGACGTCGATCCCTTCGGCCGCGTCTTCTACCCCAACCTCGCCCAGTTCCGCGTGGAGGTTCTGGACACGAACGGAAACCCGATCACCACGTTCGGCAAGTACGGCAACCAGGACTCCCGGGGCAAGGGCTCGGCCGTGCCGACGCCGGACATCCCCCTCGCTTGGCCCGTGACGGTGGCGGTGTCGGACCGCTACGCCTACGTGGCCGATACGCTCAGCCGCCGCGTGGCACGGGTCAGGCTGGGCTGGGGCCTGGAACAAATATGTGACGTCAAGTAGCGGGCCGGAGGAGCAATGCACAAGCTGACCTGGATATCGGTTGTTCTGCTGGCTGCGATCGCGGTGTGCGCGGCCGCATGCCTGGCGGCGGGGCGCTGCGTCCGCTCCGAGCCGACGGGCGCGTGCAGCTTGGGAAGAAGTTTGCCGAGGCCATGTTGAAGCTGGTAAGGCAGAAGGGCGCAGGGAAATCGAAGTGACCGGGGCGTAGTATGGTGGACGTTCGTCGGAGTTCGGTGCTCTTTTGGGTCCTGTTGTTTGGGGTCTGTACTGCCGCATCTTGCGCAGAGCGGGCGGCTGATGGCGAGGGCAGCATGAAAGCAATGCGTCCGTTGGTTGGGGCGATTCGTTGGGATGCGTGGACGGGCGGCACCGTCACCAAGCAGGTGGAGCGCACGCTCGGGCCGGCGAAATACCACGACCGGCTGCCGTGGTTCGCCAAGGAGGTCGACCAGAACACCGTTCGCATCGACGGCGGTCCTCGGGACGTGATGGACCGCGAGATCGACTTCGCCGCCAACGCGGGCCTGGACTACTGGGCATTCCTCGTCTATCCCGAATCATCGCCGATGTCTGCGGCGTTGAAGCAGTACCTGAAGAGCCCCAGGCGGAAGCGCGTCAAGGTCTGCCTCATTCTCCATTCAACGCTCAAGGTCAAGCCGGGTGAATGGCCGCGCGAGCGCGACCGCATCGTGAAGCTGCTGCAGACGCCCACTTATCAGACCGTGCTCGACGGCCGGCCGCTCGTGTACGCCTTCTGCGGGAGGGACCTCCCCTTCGACCGGTTCGCAGAACTGCGCGCGGCCGCGACCAAAGTCGGCATCAACCCCTACTACGTCTACATGGGCTGGAGCCCGGCCGCGGATTTCAAGCGCGTCTCGCCGAAAGGGTTCGACGCGGTGTCCGCCTACGCGATGGGCGGCGACCAGCCGAGGTTCGCACAACTGGCCGAAGCAGTCGAGGCGAAGTATTGGCAGGCGGCGGCGAAGGCGGGCGTCCCGATGGTGCCGATGGTCACCACCGGATGGGACAAGCGACCGCGCAAGGACCACCCCGTTACCTGGGAGAAGGACGCCGCCTATCACGAACAGAAGACGTTCCCATCACGGGCCACCTCTGATGAGATCGCGGCGCACTTGCGGCGGGCGCTGACGTTCGTCGACGCCCACCCCAAGCTCTGCCCCGCGCGGGCCGTGATTATCTACGCCTGGAACGAGTACGACGAAGGCGGCTGGATCGCCCCGACACGCGGCGCGAACGGTGCCCCCGACGCCGCGCGCCTTGACGCTATCGGCAAGGTGCTCCGGGATGGAGAGAACTGACGTGGCCACCAGCAAGTTCGCCGGCCGACCTCGGCGGCCATTCGAGAACCAGTGCGGAACGTGGGAACAGATTCGAGCGGCGGGCACAGTCCCGGTGGGCGACGAATGAGAATGGAATGGTGTTGCATTCCGGTCCTTCCACTGGTAGGCCTGTCGTGTGCTGTTATGGATGACCCGTTCTGGCGACAGGAGGCAGGGCGATGAAGCGTGCGGCGATCGTGGTATGCGCGGCCGCATGCCTGGCGGCGACGGGGTGCGTCGCCGCCGAGCCGGCGGGCGGGCCCGCGCCGGTGGCCGCCGTCTTGCTCACCGAAAAACACTTCTGGCGTAAACACTACACGTTCTTCCCGCCGCGGCTCTCGGTCAAGGCAGCAGCGGCGCTGAAGCTGGACACCGGCCCCGCCGCGCGGACCGACTACTTCAAGGGGCAGTACGTGTCCGGATTCGAGACGCCGCCCCCCGCCCACTGGGTCCATGGCGACTTCGACGACAGCGGATGGCTCCTCCGCCGCGGCCGTGACCTGTCGCACGGCCGGCGGTACCCCCGCAAGCCCGCCGAGACCTCGGTCTTCTATCGCGGCACCGACCCGTTCGTCGAAGAGGTCGGCCTGGTTTGCCAGCGGGGGGTGTTCCTGGCCGACAACCCCCGGAGCGTCGGGAAGCTGACGCTGTCGCTGACCTTCCGCGGGGGCTTCGTCGCTTACCTGAACGGGAAGGAGGTCGCCCGGTCGCACCTTCCGCCGGGGCGGATCGAGCCAACCACGGCGGCGGAGGAGCCGCCGCTCGAGGCGTTCTTCACCAAGGAGAGCATCGCCGCCGGCAAGCCCGAGGGGTTCGACTACCACCTGGACCCGAAGTCCGAGCAGTGGGCCCTCCGCGAGCGGACGTTCGGCCCCAGCGGTATCCCGCTCAAAGCGCTGCGGCGCGGCGAGAACGTCCTGGCCCTCGAGCTTCACCGGAGCGACTACCCGGCCCAGTGCAAGGGCCGGTTGCGGAAGGGCGGGCTGCGGTTCTCGCCGGTGGGCCTGAGCCTGATGGAACTCAGGGCCGAGGCCGAGCCCGGCGCCGCACGTGCTGCGCCCATCAAACGCTCGGGCATCGAGGTCTGGGCGGCCGACGTGACCCGGCCCTTCTCCGACCTCGGCTGCCGTTACTACGACGAGAAGATCGGGCGAATCCGCATCGTCGGCGCGCGGAACGGCCGCTTCTCCGGCCAGGTGATGGCCACGTCGGTCGAGCCGTTCAAGTCGCTCCGGGCCGAGGTTTCGGCGCTCCGGCGGCGCGGGGGCGGCGAGATCCCGCCCGCCGCGATTCGTGTCCGCTACGGGGCCGTCAACCCGCTGGCCGGGGGAGGGGTGTCGTACCTCGCGGCGGTGCTGCCGCAGGCGATGAAGATCGACAAGTCGCTCGGGAGCCGCCTCGACATGCTGCTGGAGGCGCCGCCCGCGGGCGCCTCGGCCGTCGCCGTGTGGACGACGGTGCGGGTGCCGAAGGACGCCGCGGCCGGCCGGTACGCCGGCACGCTGACGGTCACCGCGAACGACACGACGAAGGCGCCCGTTCCCATCGAGCTGCTCGTGGCCGACTGGACCCTGCCCGACGTGAAGGACTACGTCGGTCTGTTCAACATCTACCAGTCGCCGGACACGCTGGCCGAGTACTATCAGGTCAAGCGGTGGTCCGAGAAGCACTGGGGGATGATCGAGCGGTCGCTCAAGCTGATGGGCGAGGCCGGAAACATCGGCCTCTTCTTCCCGCTGCTGGCCCAGAGCCAGTTCGGCAACCCCGAGTCGATGGTGCTGTGGACGAAGCAGCGCGACGGGACCTTCACCTATGACTTCGCCCTCTTCGACCGCTACCTGGACACCGCCCTGAAGTATCACGACCGGCTGCGCTTCCTGGTTCCCGTCGTCTGGGGCTACGAATGCGTGGGCTTCCGGGGGACGCCGCCCCACGGGGGGCAGGTGACGGTGCTGGACCAGGCCACGGGCAAGCGGGGCAACGTGAAGCTGCCGGAGTACGGCACGGCGGAGTGCGAGAAGATGTGGCGGCCGCTGCTGACGCAGATCCGACAGCGCCTTGCCAAGCGGGGCCTGGAGAAGCTGATGCTGCTGGGCCTGCCGGGCGACCGCGGCCCGCAGGCGTCGCACGTCGCGATGTTCCGCCGCATCTTGCCCGGCGTCCGGTGGATCCGCGAGTCGCACGTCGACGTCCGGAGCTACCGCTATGACCCCAAGGACCGGGCGGCGATGGTGCCCGTGGCGTACAACTCCATCGTGTGGCGCGGGCACATTCAGGACCCGCAGAAGAAGCGGCGCTACGGCTGGCAGCAGGACCCGGGCCACCTGGTGACGCACTTTCCCCGGCACTTCAGCGGCAACATCAGCCTGCGCGGGTTCCCGGCGCCGTGGACGTTTCGGCTCTGCATGGAAGGTGCCCTGGCCTGCGGGCGGAACGGCATCGGGCGGGTGGGCGGCGACTTCTTCCGCATCCCGACGCGCCGGTTCCCGGGACCCGACCGGCGGGCGCGCTACGTCCGCGGCGGCGTGCGCTTCGGACGATACCCGCGGTCGTCCGTCGCGCAGCTCAACCTCCAAGCGACCACGACCGACCTGTTCGCCCCTGGGCCTGACGGGCCGGTCGGCACGATCCGCTTCGAGAACGCGCTCGAGGGGAACCAGGCGGCGGAGGCGAGGATCTTCATCGAGAAGGCGCTGCTCGACAAGGGCCGTCCGCTCCCGGCCGGGCTTGCCGAACGCTGCCGGAAGCTCGTCGACGAGCGGACGAACGTGCTCCGGATGTGGGCGATCGGCGCCGAACCGTTCTCGCGCTACCAGTGGCAGGACCGGGAGCGGCGACTGTATAATCTGGCCGGCGAGGTGGCCGCGCGATGAGCAATGTGGCGGAAAACCTACACCCGGTTCCGGCGGGCGACGAATGAGAATCGGATTCTGCTATATCCTGGTTATATCATTGGCCGGGCCGGCGTGCGCGGCGGGAGGTGAACGAATGACGGCCGAGTTCTACGTGGCAACCGACGGGAATGACGCGAACCCGGGCACGGTGCGGAAGCCGTTCGCCACACTCGCCCGCGCCCGACATGCGGTGCGGGATCTGAAGAAGGGCGGGCTCAAGAAGGACGTGACGGTCCTCGTCCGCGGCGGAATGTACCGCCTGGATAAGCCGCTGGTCTTCGGGCCGGAGGACTCGGGCACCAGGGACCACTCGATCACCTACGCCGCGTATCCCGGCGAGCGGCCGGTGTTCAGCGGCGGGCGCCGGATCACCGGCTGGAAGAAGGGCGTCGGCAGACTGTGGACGGTCGAGGTGCCCGAGGTCAGAGCGGACAAGTGGGACTTCCGCCAGCTCTTCGTCAACGGCCGCCGCGCCGTGCGCGCCCGCTCGCCCAACACCGGCTTCTTCCGCGTGGTCAAGGCCGGCCCGGACCGCCGCTCCGGCTTCACGTTCCGCGAGGGCGACATCAAGCCCTGGGCCGATCTGCGCGACGTGGAGGTCGTCTTCCTCCACGACTGGTGCACGTCACGCGTTCGCATCGGCGCCCTGGATCAGAAGTCCAACACCGTGAAGCTTGCCGACCCCATCGGCGGGCTGAAGAGCCGCTGGTCGTTCATCAACGGCTTCGAGCCTCACCCCCGCTACTACGTGGAGAACGCGCCCGAGCTGCTGGACGCGCCCGGCGAGTGGTATCTGGACAAGCAGCGCGGTGTGCTCTCCTACTACCCGCGGGCCGGCGAGGACATGGCGAAGGCCGAGGTGATCGCTCCCGTTTTGGAGCGCCTCCTGGAGGTGCGCGGAGACGCGAAGAGACCCGTGCGGAATCTGCGATTCCGCGGGTTGACGTTTGCGCACAGCGAGTGGGCGCTCCCGAAGTTCGGATATGCTGCGGCGCAGGCGGCCTTTCACGAAGTCCGGCCGGCGCACGGGAAGCCCGGCCCGCGCGGGCGCGTGCCGACGGCGGTCGAGTTCGAGCGGGCCGTCTCCTGCCGGGTCGAAGGCTGCCGCTTTCGTCACCTGGGCGGGTCGGGGCTCAGCCTGCGCAAGGGCTGCCACGAGAACCACATCGAGGGGAATGAATTCTTCGACATCGCCGGGAACGGGGTGATGGTCGGTGAGACGGGAAAGCGCCCGGAGGACATGGCCCGGGAAAACGCCGTCTCCAACAACCTGGTCCAGCGCTGCGGGGCGCTCTTCTACGGCTCGGTCGGGGTGTGGGTCGGGATCACCGAGGGTACCGTCATCGCGCACAACGAAATCCGCAACCTGCCGTACACCGGCGTCTCGGTGGGCTGGCAGTGGAACCCGGAGCCGACGCCCTGCAAAGGGAACGTGGTCGAGGACAACCACATCCACCACGTGATGCAGATGCTCTCCGACGGCGGCGGCATCTATACCCTCGGCCGCCAGCCGGGCACGGTCCTCCGCGGCAACCACATCCATGATATCCCGGCCAACGCCGGCCGCGCGGAGAGCAACGGGATGTTCATCGACGAGGGCAGCTCGCAGATCCTGATCGAGCGCAACGTCATTCACGCCGTCGCGCGCAGCTCCATCCGCTTCCACAAGGCGACCACGAACACGATCCGCGCCAACACGCTGTTCCTCGCCCCGCGGCGGGCGCCGTTCATGTTCAATGCGTGCCGCAGAGACGCCATGACCTTCAAGGACAACGTCATCCTGCCCGAGGCGCTGCGGGTGGCAAAGAACGCCAAGGTCGGCGCCGGGCTGAACTGCGACGGCATCGCCTCGCACCTCGCCGTCCCGCACAACGCGAAGCTCGAGCCGAAGCGGCTCACGCTCGAGGCGTGGGTGAAGCTCTCCCGGTATCCCACGGGCGCGGACAAGCGGCGCTGGATCGTCAGCAAGAACCCCAGCGAGTGGGAGCAGGGGCACTACGGCCTCATCATCGAGAACGCGGCCGTCGGCGCCTACCTCAATATCGGCGGCGGGCGGGAGAACTGCTATTCCGTCCGAGGCACCGCCGCCCGGCTCCAGCTCGACCGGTGGCATCACCTCGCGATGACCTATGACGGAACCGACCTGAAGGTCTATCTCGACGGAGTCCTGGGCGGCGCGACGAAGGTCGGCAAGCCACGCCGGCCGGGTCGCGGCGCCCTCGACATCGGCCGACGCCCCGACGGATTCGTCTGTTTCCAGGGCCTCATCGACGAGGTTCGCCTGTACGCCCGGGCGCTCACCGCGCCCGAGATCAGGCCGCACGCGGGTGCCCCCGGGAACGTGAAAGCCGACAAGGCCCTGGTGAAGCACTGGACCTTCGAGGAGCAGGTCTCCCGGCCGAAGGTGCTGGCGGACGCCGCATCAAAGGCCGGGCTCGAGCCGCCGTGGCGGCGGCGCCTGCTGGGCGACGACGCGCGCCGGCCCCGCAGATAATCGGCCCGGATTCCGTATCGTGAGCTTGAGAATCTCGAAGACACGAGTAAGATACGGTGTGTTCGGTTCCTCGGCCGATGGCTCAAAGGCGAACAGGGCGTGGTTGCCTATTGGCTCTCATGAAATTGTCGGAACGTACGATGTCCGGCCGCGCTCTTGCGGTCGAGGTCATGGACTTTGGCAGCGGCAGCGACTTTAGTGGCAGCAGCGACTTTAGCGGCAGCAGCGACTTTAGTGGCAG
>CAZDHT010000081.1:0-18855 GCA_964505325.1 uncultured Planctomycetota bacterium
CTGGACCGCCGAGACCTCGTCCTCATTGAACCGCGCCGACCACGCCGCCCGCGCTCCTTCGTCCATCTCCGCCTGATGGTCCCGGTAGAACTCCGTGGCCTCCCTGCCGCCGAGAGATACTGGGCGCGCCGCCAGTTCCACGTTGATTTTTCCACCGGGTCCGCTATATTCAACACCAGGATAAGGTTCATTCCCCAAGGACGCGGGATATGCGGGCCATCATCAAGGCAGACCCCGGCGAAGGCGTGGAGTTTGGTGACGTGCCCCGTCCCGTCCCCGGCCCGCGCGACGTCTTGATCCGCGTGAAGAAGACCGGCATCTGCGGGACCGACCGGCACATCTATGAATGGGACCAATGGGCCGCCGGGCGCATCAAGCCGCCGCTCGTCATCGGCCATGAGTTCGCCGGCGTGGTGGAGGAAGTCGGCAGCGCGGTCCGTTCCGTACAACCCGGCGACCGCGTCAGCGGCGAAGGCCACATCGGATGCGGCCACTGCTACTGCTGCCGCACCGGCCAGCCCCACATCTGTGAGCACCTGCACATCCTCGGTGTAGACGTCCAGGGAGCCTTCGCCGAGTACGTGCGGCTGCCGGAGTCGAACATCTGGGAGATCGATCCGGACATCTGCGACGATCAGGCGTGTCTGTTCGATCCGTTCGGTAATGCCATGCAGACAGTGATGGCCCAGCCGATCTCCGGCAGGCAGGTGCTGGTGGTCGGGTGCGGGCCGATCGGCCTGATGGCCGTCGGGATTCTGCGTGCCGGCGGGGCCGATCGCATCATCGCCGTCGATCCCAAGCCGTCCCGGCGCGAACTGGCGAAGGTGATGGGCGCCGACGTGGTGCTCGAACGGGACGACGAAGGCGCGGTAAAACAAGAGACCGACCACGGCGGCGTGGATGTGATGTTGGAGATGAGCGGGAATTCCGGGGCGATCACGGAGGGCTTTCGCAGCGTTCGACACGGCGGAGAGGTGGCTCTGCTGGGCATCCCCCCCGGTGACGTCACGCTGCCGTGGGCCGAGCAGATCATCTTCAAGGGATTGACCATTCGCGGCATCAACGGGCGGAAGATCTTCGAGACCTGGTACCAGTGCGAGAGCTTTCTCCGCCGCCACCCGAAGCTGCTCGAGCCGCTCATCACCCACCGCCTTCGATTCGATCAGTTCGAAGACGGCGTCCGCGCCATGCAGAGCGGCGCCGCGTGCAAGGTCGTCCTCGATTGGCAGGATGCAGACACTTAGGGGGCCGTTGCGATGACGAACAGCGTCGACGAAATCCGTCGCGAGCTTGCTGAGCTCGAGCGGGCCGGTAAGTACAAGCACACGCCCGTCGTCGCCGGGCCGATGGGGCCGACCGTTGTGCTGGACGACGGGCGCGAGGTGGTGAACCTGTGCAGCAACAACTACCTCGGCCTCGCTAACCATCCCGACGTACTGGCCGGCGCAAGAGAAGCGATGGACCGGCACGGCAACGGCACGGCGTCCGTGCGGTTCATCTGCGGGACGTTCTCCGCCCACCTGGAACTAGAGGCGGCCATCGCTGACTTCCTCGGGGTGGAGGCGGCCACCACCTACGTCTCGTGCTGGAACGCCAACGAGGCCCTGGTGCCCACGCTCCTCGGCGAGGGCGACGTCGTCATCAGCGACGCGCTCAACCACGCCAGCATCATCGACGCTTGCCGCCTGTGCAGCAAGAAGGTCACCCGCCTCATCTACAAGCACAGCGACATGGACGATCTCGCCGCCCGCCTGAAGGAAGCAGAAGGCGCCCGCCGCAAGTTGATCATCACCGACGGCGTCTTCAGCATGGAGGGCGACCTGGCCAATCTGCCGGGCATCGTCGAGCTGGCGAAGGGGCACGGTGCGCTGGTGGCCGTCGACGATTCGCACGGCCACGGGGTGGTCGGCGCCACCGGGCGAGGCACGCCGGAGCACTTCGGCGTACCGGTCGACATCGTCACAGGCACGCTCGGCAAGGCGCTGGGCGGCGCGGCGGGCGGGTTCATCGCCGGGCCGAATGCGATCATCGAACTGATGGTGCAGCGGTCGCGCCCGCAGTTGTTCAGCAACGCGCTGCCCCCGGCCGTGGTGGGCGGGGCGCTGGCGGCTTTGCGAACGCTGGAGCGCGAGCCGGAGCGGGTCGCTCGCCTGCGCGAGAACGTCGCCGCCCTCCGCAGCGGCCTGACCACGATGGGCTACAAGCTGATCGAATCGGTCACGGCAATCGTCCCCGTCATCGTTGGTGACACGGCGAAGGCGATCCGCCTGGCGGGGGAGATGCTGAAGCACAACGTGCTGATCACCGGATTTGGCTTTCCGGTCGTGCCCGAGGGCACGGCGCGGCTTCGCGCCCAGGTCTCGGCCGTCCACACGCAAGAGCAACTGGACACCGCACTGGCCGCCTTCGAGGCGCTCCGCGGAGAAGTGGTTGACGCACCGTAATACTGCGCCAATACCAGATAGTGGGGCAAGAGAAAATGAAAACCGACAGGAACCTCGTCTGCTTCTTTCTTCTGTGCGGGCTTGTCGCGCCGCTGTTCGCAGCAGAGCCGAAGTTGAGCGACAGGATTGCGGAGGCGCCGGCGAACACGTGGACCGAGGTCCAAAGCGATGACTTCGGCGGGCGGTTTGCGAGCAGCATCGCGTACATGCCGTCGGTCAACGCGATGATGTGGTGGGGGGCGCGGGTCCACAGCAAGACGATCCGGTCCTACGACACCGAGCACTTCGACCTGGCCACCGCTCAGTGGATCGAGGCGTTCCCGCCCGGCAAGGAGGCCTGGAAGGCGAAGCCGAAGCAGTGGCCGGACTGGAGCATGTCCGGCTCGGGCTACTTCTACGAACGCGACGGGGTGAAGCTGCCGCGGCCGCTGATGTCCTACTGGCAGATGGCGTGGGACGCGCACAAGGGGCGGATGATCTACTACGTCGGCGGGCTCACGTTCGCTTATGATCCGGCGAAGCGTGCGTGGACGCAGTTCAAGACGACGCCGGTCGGCCCGCCGCTCCGGCTGATGGGCAGCGCGCTCGTCGCCGTGCCCGATCAGAAGAAGCTCGTCCTCTTCGGCGGCTTCGGCTGCGAGAACCGCGAGGGCCGCCCGCGCACGTGGTATTTTGACTGTGAGAGGAACGAGTGGGTGCGGCCGATGTTGGTCCATCCGCAGGTCACTGAACTCCGCACGAGGATCGCCGAACTCGGTCGGCGAGCGCGCCGTCTCCGCCGCGCCGTGCAGGACCTCGAAAAGCTCGCGCCGGATGCGCGGAAGACGCCAGCCGCCACGCTGGCCGACGCGGCCGAGAAGCTGGCCGCCGACGTGACGGACGCCGCCGAGACCGACGTGCACAAGCGCTTCGTGATGACCAAGTTGAAGCAGCGAACGTTCGAGGGCCTGCCCGAAAAGGCCAGGCGGCCCGCACGAGCGCTTCGTTCCGGAGCCACGACCCTGCGCGAAGCCGCCGACGTCGGCTCCGCCGTGACCCACATGACCGAGGCCGAGGACGCCCTGCGCTACGACCTGGTCGATGAGTTGCGTTTCGAGCCGCCGCCCCGCTGCAATGCCCCGATGGCCTACGACACGAAAAACCGGCTCGTCGTCCTCTTCGGCGGCAGCCACCTCGACTACGACCATGCCGACACCTGGGTCCTGGACGTCGCAAAGACCCGTTGGGAGCAGCGCTACCCGAGGCTCAGCCCGCCCGCCCAGCAGGCCCACGGCCTCTGCTACCTCGAAAAGTCCGGCCTCGTCCTCCTGGCCAGCGCCCTCGGCAACTGGACGTACGACGCCGCGAAGAACGTGTGGACGCCCGTCGCCGGCGCCACGCCCAAGTGCCACTTCTTCACCAGCGCCGCCGTGCCGGGCACGGACATCGTCATCGGCTGCGCCGCGTGGTCGTGGGACCATCGCCGCAACACGTACGTCTATCGCCTCGACCCCGCGACCGCGCCGGCCAAGCACAAGGCGTTCGCCACCCACTCCCGCCGCGGCCCGGCGCCGAAGACGCAGCGCTACTCGCGCAAGTGGTTCGACGATGTGCCGCGCGCCGATCCGGCCAAGGTCGCCGCGGCGCTCAAGGCCATCCCCGACAACACCTGGACCGTGCTCAAGGTCCCCAAGCGGCTCAAGGCGCGGACGTGGAGCAGTTGTACGTTCGACGCCGGGCGCCGCGAGATCATCTACTGGGGCGGCGGGCACTCGGGCAACGTGAACAGCAACGTCGACCACTTCAGCCTGCACACAGGGCGCTGGAGCACGAACGTCGACCCGATGTGGAAGCCGTGGCCGTTCGGCGCCAAGGCGGCCTGCCCCAACGGCCGCACCTACCAGAACGAGCCGTGGACCATGCACGCCCGCAAGACCTACGCGTGGGACCCGGTCAGCGGCATGGTCGCGATGGCCCACGTCGGCGGCGGAGGCCATTACCGGGTCCGCAGCCCGGACGGCGGCAAGAGCGGCCGGTACACGTACATCTATCACCCCGCGTGGGGCGAGTGGGTTGACGTAGTCGAGACGCCGTTCCGCTGCGGGTACCACGGCTGCGCGGCAAGCACGCCGAAAGGCGTGATGCTGCTCGACGGCGGCCAGCTCTGGCTGCTCGACGTGAAAGGCCGCAAGTGGACCAAGTACGGGCCGCCCGAGCGGCTGCCCGCCGGCGAGTACTACACGACCGTCTACGACTCGAAGCGCGACCGGCTGGTCTACCTCGCCGGCGTGCGCGACCGGACAACCCGGAAGACGAGCCCCGTGATGCACGTGTTCGACATCAAGGCGAAGAAGTGGGCAAAGGCGTCGCCGCAGGGCGCCGGCTGCTACAGCCGCGACGCCGCCTACGTGCCCGGCCAGGACGGCATCTTCGCGCACGCGGGCAGCGGGGCGTTCAAGGTCTACCTCTGTGCCGAGAACAAGTGGATCGACGCACCGGCCATCCATGGCGCCCGAAAGGGCGTCAGCGAGCAGGCCCTCACCATCGACCCGGCGACCGAGTTGATCCTGTTCATAGATGCCCGCGGGTTCTGCGGGCCGTTCGACCTCCAGGCGTTCCGGCTGAACGTCGGTAAGCTGCCCCAGGCGCCATAGCTTCACAGGGAGTTCACGATGCGTGTCGCCCTGTCCCTCGTGCTCACGGCTGCAATGGCCGCTTCGACCCTCGCGGCCGAGCCGCCGAGGTTCACCCGCAAGCCCACCGCCGTGACGGTCGGCGGCAAGGTGCGAATCGAATTCGCCGTCGACCGCGAGACGGACGTAGCGGTGTTTATCCAGGACGCCAAGGCGAACGTCGTCCGTCATCTCGTCGCCGGGGTGGTCGGGCCGAACGCGCCGGCGCCGCTCGCGAAGAACTCGCTCTCGCAGAGCATTCCGTGGGATGGCAGAGCGGACTATGGGAAGCCAGCCGGTGACGGCCCTTTCAGGGTTCGCGTCGCCATCGGCCTCGGTGCGAAGCTCGACAAGGTGCTCATGGAGGACCCGCTGAACTTCGGCGGCGGCAAGGGCGGCGTGAAGGGCCTCGCAGTCGGCCCGGACGGCACGCTCTACGTGCTCAACAGCTTCGGCGCCGCGGTGCCCAACTGGAGCGGCGAGCGGATCGTCGCCCTCGACCGCGACGGCCGATACCTGCGGACCGTGATGCCGTTCCCGTCGAGCCTGGAGAAGGCGGAGGTCGCCGGATACGGCGTGGTCGAGCTGGACGGCCGCCCCGCGCCGCTGGTCCACAGCATCGCCGGCCGCAGCTTCTGCGGCGCCGAGACGAATCGCAAGGCGGGAATGGCCGTGACGCCCGACGGCGTGATCCTCCGCCCGGTCGGCGGGTACCGCGGCCGCGGGCTGATCGCGTTGTCGGCCATCGACGTGAAGGGCGGGGCGCCGTGGGGCGCGGAGAAGGGCCCGCCGCTTTCGAAGATGAGCCGCGGCAAGTTCGGCCGCTCCTTCGTCGCCGTGTCGGCGGACGGCAAGTGGGCGTACCTCAGCGGCCTCGGCCAGGTCCGGATGGACAAACAGAAGCGTGCCGTCGGCGTCTCCTTCTCCGCCGTCTACCGCGTCAAGCTGCCCGAACGCACCCCGGCCGCGGTGTTCTTCGGTAAACCGGAGGAGACCGGCGCCGACGGAACGCACCTGGGCGGCACGCCCCGCGGCCTCGCCATCGACGGCCGGGGCAACCTGCTGATCGCCGATCCCGCGAACAGGCGGGTCGTCGTGGTGTCGGAGAACGACGCGTCGTTCGTCGGCTCATTCGCTGTTGAGGGCGCCGACCACGTCGCCGCCGACCCCAAGACCGGCGCGACCTACGTGACGCGCATCCTCGCGAAGAGCGACGTCGAACTGGTCAAGCTCAAGGGATGGCAGGACGCGACGGCCATCGCCACGCTCACGGTGAGACGCGAGGGCGATCCGACCCAGCCGTGGATGATGGCGCTGGACGCAACGGCGAAACCGCCGGTCCTGTGGCTGGGCGGCGACCGCGGCAGCCTGCTGCGGATCGAGGACCGGGGCGCGGCGTTCGCCAAGCCGGTCCGCATCAGCCGGCCGAAGTACGGCAACTCCGCGTTCGTCGACGTCCACGTCGACCGCTTCCGCCGCGACCGCGAGGTCTACGCCCGCTGCGGCCAGGGCACGTGGTATCGCTTCAACGAGGCGAAGGGCACGATCACCAAGGTTCGCTGTAACGTGCCCAGCGGCGCCGGCTCGTGCATCGGCGTTGGGCCGCGCGGCAACCTGTACATGGTCGGCTGGCCGTATCACCTGTTCCGCTTCGACCGCGACGGAAAGCCGCTGCCGTGGGGGTTCGAGGGCTACCCCGGCGAGGCGCTCGGCAAGACGGGCAAGATGCAGAAGGTCAAGCCCGGGCCCAAGCACGGGCAATACTCGCCGACGAGCATGACGTTCATGACGCACACGCTCGGCGTGCGGCATGACGGCCACATCTTCGTGTTCGAGCCCGGGCACGCCGGCGGCCGGCCGCCCAAGATGCTCGTCGAGTTCACCCCCGACGGCCGCCGGGTCGACCGCGATCCGATCATCTGGAAGATCTCCGACACCGCCATCGGCCCCAAGTTCGACGCCGCGGGCAACATCTACGTGGCCGAGCAGGTCAAGCCGGTGGGCGAGCCGTATCCAGCGGAATTCGTGGCGAAGTTCGGGTCGGTGAAGCTCGGCAAGAACAAAGGACGCAGCGCCGAACTAAAGGGCATCCAGCACCAGGTCGCGACCATGTACGGGAGCATCGTGAAGTTTACGCCGAAGGGCGGGATGTTTCACTTCGGAGGCGAGAATCCTTTCGGCAAGGCGCAGCCTAAGCTGGCGGATGGGCTGAAGACGGTGCTGGCCACGAGCTTTCACGGGAACCGGCTGTATCCGCTGCGGGTGACCGGGGCGGAGTGGATCCGCATGGGCATCAGCCACGTCGACCTGTTCTACTGCAACTGCGAGAACACGCGGTTCGACGTGGACGAATTCGGCCGCGTGTTCTATCCTGACCTCGGCCGGTTCCGCGTCGGCGTGCTCGACACCAACGGCAACGCGATCACCCACTTCGGCGGCTACGGCAACCCGGAGAGCCGCGGGCCCGAGAGCCGCGTAATCGATCCGAAGACGGGCGAGCTGCGACCGCGCCGGCCGGACGATCCGAAGGACCTGGTGAGCCCGTTCGCCACGCCGGACGTCGCGTTCGCGTGGCTGATCGGGGTGGGCGTGACGGACCGGTACGCATACATGGGCGACAGCATGAACCGGCGGGTGCTGCGGGCGAAGCTGGTCTCTGCGGCCGAGGCGACCTGCGAGATCAAGTGAGGCACCCAGGAGAAACGAGGATGCTCGACAGTCGGACGGCGGCCCGCGTCGCATATTGTCTGCTGATGTGTGCCGTGATGTTCACGGGCGTGACGGCCCGCGCGGGTGAGGGCCCCGACGCCGTGGCCGCGCTGACGCTCGAGCAGTCGGGCGTGACCCAGGGGCTCTGCCTGGTGGTCGGTGCACGCGAAGAGAAGCTCGTCGCCGCGCTGGTCGCGGGGAGCGGGCTGTACGTGCAGGCCTGCACCCGCGACAGCACGGGCGTCAAGGCTGGCCGCGAGGCGCTGGTCGCGGCCGGAGCCCACGACCGGGCGTCGGTGGTCTGGCGCGAGGCCGACCATCTGCCTTACGCCGACGACCTGGTAAATCTGCTGGTCGTCCCCCGCTGGGGATCGGAGCGGCTTGATGCCAAGGAGGTGGTGCGTGTATTGGCGCCGGGCGGGACGGCCGTTCTCGGCACCGACGAGAACGCCGCCGCGCTTCGGGCGGAACTGAAGCGGGCCGGCGTCGCCAAGCCCGAAGCGCTCCCGCGCTCCGGCTGGCTCAAGTTCGTCAAGCCGGTCAACCCTCGTCTTGGAGTATGGACGCACATCAAAGGCGGCGCCGACCAGAGCTATGTGAGCGCCGATAGAGTCGTCGGACCGTGGACGGAGATGCGCTGGTTCGGCGGGCCGCGGTGGGGCTCGCTGTACATCAGCTACGGGGCGCTCGTGACCGCCGCCGGCCGCATCTACTACAAGGAGAGCCGGACTGCTCCGGGTGGAGCCCAGTGGCATCTCGTCGCGAGGGACGCCTACAACGGCTTCGAGTTGTGGCGGATCCTGTCGGGGCCGACTTGGGTCAAGACGTACAACCTGATCGACTACCGGCTGACGTGCGATGAGTCGCGCGTCTACGTGGTCGAGGGCCGGACGCTGATCGCGCGGGACGGCAAGACCGGCGAGGAGGTCAGGCAATACCTGCCGGGCTTCGTGCCCAGAGTGGTGACCGCCTCGGGCAACTTCCTGCTGGCCAGCACGCGCGGCAGGATGGCCGCGCTGGACAAGACGTCGGGCGCGGTCCTCTGGAAGCGCCCTTGCCGCTCCCATCCCGCCGCCGACGGGACTATGGCCTACGTGGCCAGCGCCGACGAGATCGAGGCGGTCGAGATGGCGACCGGGAAGCCGCGATGGAAGAGCAAGGTGGCGGGAATGCCCACCACGCCGAGCCAGACTCTCGTCGTGACCGTGATGCACAAGGCCGGCGTGGTCTACGTTGTCCCCGCACAGAAGTGGAAGAAGCAGGGACAGGTTGCGGCTTTCGACGCCAAGAGCGGCGCCCCACTGTGGAAGCGGGACGGAAAGTGGTCGCACGGCGTGCTCCCGTTCCAGGATGAAGTATGGTGCATGAACCGCGACGGCAAGAGCAAGAAGGACAACATGGCCGCCCTGGTGCTCGACGCCCGCACGGGCAGCCAGAAGCGCCAGTTCCAAGCCAACGGCAACGTGATGGCGAAGTGTTGGCGGGCCCGGGCCACGGCCCGTTACATCCTCTACGGGAACGGCTGGTACCTCGACCGAAAGAGCGGCGTGGCCCGCGGCCAGACGGACAGCCGGTCGCCATGCCAGTTGGGGCAGCATCCGGCCAACGGGCTGACCTATTTCATGCCGCACCACTGTGACTGCGGCGTGACCCTTCGCGGCTTCCTGGCGCTGAGCAAGTCCGGACTCCGGAACTGGTTCTCGGCCGGCCAGAAGAACGGAACGGCGCCGCTCTTCACCACGGGCGCCAAGGCCGCCGCGGCCGAGGACCAGCCGGATGACTGGCCGGTCTACCGGAGGGACATGCGGCGCTCGAACGCGGTGACCTCGAAGCTCCCGGCTCAGCTTCAGAAGCTGTGGTCCGAGAAGGTCGGGACCGGGCGGCTGACCCAGGCCACGGCCGCGTACGGCCTCGTCTTCGTTGCCGAGCGTCAGGGTTATCGCGTCTCCGCCCGGAACGCGGCCACGGGCAAGGGGGTCTGGTCGTTCATTGCCGACGGCACCATCGAGTACCCCCCGACGTTGCACAAGGGGCTCTGCCTGTTCGGTACCGGTGGCGGCTCGGTTTACTGCCTCGACGCGAAGAGCGGCAAGGAGATCTGGCGCTTGCGGGCCGCGCCCGCACAGAAGTACATCGGAGATCGCAACCAGTTCGGGTCGCCCTGGCCGGTGATCGGCGGGGTGATGATGCTCAACGGTGTCGCCCACTTCGGCGTGGGGCGCTCGCGCGCCCAGCCGGGCGGCCTGTGGCTCTTTGCCGTGGACCCTGCGACGGGCAAGATCAAGTGGCGCGTCCGCGCCGGATCCAGCGGCGACATGTTCGTCTCGGACGGCGAGGTGCTGGTCCATACCGCCAAGGCGTACCGACCAAAGGACGGCACCTATTCTTGGCGCTGGAAGCCGCCCGTGGGCCTGCTGCGGACGACGCGGTACCTGGGCGTCGTCTCCATCGCCGACTATATCGCCTGCGTCGAGCCCCGGCTGAGCTACAAGAAGCACATCGAACTGACCGACGGCCGCATCAAGGGCGAAGCCCTGGCCTTCAATGACAAGGTCTCCGTCGCTGCATGGCGATACACGCCCGGCGTCCCCGACTGGAAGAAGAAGGAGAACACGAACAAGTACTTCCTCCATGCCGCCGGGGCTGTGAAGTGGAACGTCCACGACGTCAAGCAGCAGATGGTCGCGATGGTCCTGGCCGGCGACCGAGCATACGCCGCGGGCGTGCCGACCTCGCGAGACCCGAAGGGCAAGGCCGAACTATGGGTAATCTCCGTGGCCGACGGCAGAACCCTGCAGACCGTCCCCCTGGAGGCGTGGCCGGTCTACGATGGGCTTTCGGCCTCGAGCGGTCGGTTGTACTTGGCCACGATGGACGGGCGCCTCACGGCCTTTGGCAAGTGATACCAGGGGGCCTCTCGCGAGACGACACCTCCTTCTGTTCGCGGCCCTTTTCTCCCACTCGGCACAGCCCGCCTTCGCCGCGAAGGGCGAGGCGGTTCGGCATTCCGTCGCCGGAGGGCTGGCCGTGGGCAAAGACGGCACGCTGTACGTGCTGACGACGGCTACGGGCCGCATTCGACCCAGATAGGCGAGCTCCAAGCCATCTGGCCGTTTTCCTGCGTCACGCGAACGTAGTACCAGTTCCGCCCCGGCCCGGGCGATTCATCGACCACCGTGACATTGGCGCGGCAGGCCGCTTCGGGGTCAGCCCGCGAGAAGAGAACCTTGTGGGCGTTGTGGTAATACTCGTCGGGGTTTTTGATGTCCTCCGCCGAGCAGCCAAACGTCTTCCAGATCCGCTCGCGCGATTCCTCGAGGAGCGGCAGGACGGAGGCGCCGCCAAGCGCCTCGCCCACAGTCAGTTCATGATGCCGGCCATCGATTTCAACCATTAGTCTCCCGCCGCGGTCCGCTTCAAACTCCACGACGACCGCCTGCATGTTGGGCGTGTCGTTCTGCACTCGCGGCGGGATCGACCAGTGCCAGGAGAGCCGGTCGCCGTTCACCTCGCCCAGCCGCTGCCCCGGCGCACTGAAACACGGCTCAGCCGTCAGGATGCGCCCGCCTTGGACCGTCAGGGCCAGGTCCATCGGGTGCGGTCCGAGGTCGCGGAAGTTCATGTGCGCGCTGGGGCCGCACAGGCCACCGATGCGCCACTTGGCGCGAACGGCCCCTCCCGTCGGCGCGTCCCACGTGTCACGATGACAGTGGGTGCTGAAGACGCGATTGTTCTTCAAGAGTTCGATCCGGTCGAGCGCACCGCTGCCGCTGACACCGGCACAGAATTCGACCGGCCCGTCGGTTCGGAAGCACTCCCCCATCTCGTGGCCGTTGGCCGAGAATTGCAGCGCGATCCGGTCGCCCGTTACGCCGTAGACGCGCCGCGCCAGGAACGCTTCCCACAGGCTGTCGCGGGTCAGGTCATCGGCGAGCACGGCCATCAGGCCATACCCCCAGCGCCCGGCGTATCCCACGTGGCTTTCGTTCGACGCAATGATGCCGAACCGCAGGCCGCGCGCCAGGCCGTCCTGGATCGTGCCGCCCGAGACCCGCGGGCCCATGTCACCGTTCTCGGTCATTCCGGGCCGGACGTCGATCGCCTCGGAGCTGCCGTGCGCCGAGTAGAGCTCGGCGAAGGGGCAAATCTGCTCGTCAAACACCGACCAGTCCTTGCCGCGCATGCCGACGCGATACGCGGTGTGGTGAGGGATCGCAATGCCGCCCAGCTTCCGGAGCTCGTTGAACAAGTCCGCGACGGTTTCCGTGGCGAGGAGCGGGGCGGAGTCCCCGTTGTAGAACACGTTGTGATCGCCCCATCGCGTGCGGTCTCCGTGCCATTCATAGCCCGGGAACGTGACGAACTTGCCCGGCGCATTGTGCGCCGCGACGGTCCGGCAAATCACATCCCAGCCGGCGAGGAAGTGCGGCCGTTGCCCCCAGGACTCGACGTGGATGCCGTTCACATCGTCGCGCTCAAACGGATAGTAGGCGATGGCGAGGAAGTCGAGGATCCGCGCCGCCTCTTCGAAGATACCGTCAATCTGGTCGAGGTGCCGGAGATGGGTGTTTGTGTGCGTATCACCCCAATAGATCTTGTGTCTCATCGCAGTCTCCAGTTCAGCGGGCTCGGAGCTTGCGGTTGGTGGCGCGAATCGCCTTCTGCATCTCCCGGCGGACCCAGGCAAACGGCTCGTCTTTCAGCGCGTCCTTCAGCGCCGGAATCGATTCAGCGTCCTTCAGGTGCCCCAACGCCTCGGCCGCAGCGGCCCGGACGTTCTCGTCCCGCTGGTAGCCGAGCATCCTGCGAAGCTGCGGAGCGCTTGCGGTGTCGCCCAGCATTCCCAGAGACCTCGCCGCATTCATCCGCGCCAGCACGAAACGGCTGCGTAACAGCTCTCTCAGCCTGGGAATCATCGACCGATCACCGGTTCGGCCTGCCGCCAACGCCGCCAGCGCCACCGTGTCCAGACTCTTGGCCGACAGGTGCCGCTTGACGGCGCTCGCGCCGCGCTCGTCGCCGATGTTCGCCAGCACGCGCAACGCGCCCCAGTTCGCCGCCTCGTAGCCGTGCGGCGTCTTCAGCACCTTCGCCAGGTGCGGGACGACCTCCTTCCAGGCGGCCTCTTGCGCCATCTGGCCGATGAGAACGACGCCGGCCGCCCAATGGCCGCTCCGCACCTTGGGGTTCTTCGCGTCGTACTTCCACGCGGATCGGGTCTCGTCGCTGGCGATGTCGAGCAGGATCGGCTTGGCGCGCTTGCGATCGGTCACATAGAGCGCGGTCAGTGCGGCCCGCTTCACCCCGCCGGCGCCCAGCTTGTACGCGGCTTCTTTCAGCGCGTCGAACGCCTTTGGGTCGCGGTGTTCGATCAACTCGATCAACGCTGCCCGCTGCGTCTTCGGGCTCTTCGACTGGAGCGCCTTGATGAGTTGGGGCACCGGCCGCAGGCGTTGGCGATCCGGCCGCTGCCAACGTGCACGCGTCTCCGTCGCCGGCCGCATCGGCGGCAACTTGTGAATCCGGCTCGCCTTCTCCTTGACGACGGTCCGGTTGCCCTCGCCCGTCGCGGCGACGGCTTCGACGGTGAACGACTTGCAGACCGCCTCGGTCCACTTCCGGCCGGCGGCAATGATCTCGTACGTGTGCGGCGCCTGCTCGACGACGGTGACGTTCCTTCGGCCCTCCCCCATCGGATCGTCCCAGACGTACGTGACCTTCAGCGCCGTGCCCTTCACGAGTTGGCCCTTCACCGTCACCCGGTTGCGGCCAGGTTGAAGCTGGGGCAGCGCGAAGTAGTTCTGCTGCACGTCGGTGGTGAACGTGATCGCGTCAATGACGCAGTCCTCGGGCTTGCGCTCCCCGAGCAACTCGAGCCGCAGTCGGTACGCGTAGCGCCCGAACGGCGAGTTGGATTCTCTCGGAGCCCTGGACCTGCCCGTGACCTTGAACTTCTCGCAAATCGGAACGGTGCGGGTTCTTGCGCCCACAGCGCCCGGCGGACACTCCCACACTGACTTCCATGATTTGCCGCCGTCGACGGACAGGTGCAGGCGAATCGCGTCGGCCACGCTCTTCCGCCGGAAACGCAACGTGACTTTCGCGTCCGCAACGATGTAAGGCGTGCGGAAGTGCCAGACCGCGCTGGCGGTCTTCCCGGCGCGGGCGGGCATCAACTTCCCCGCCGCCATGTTGACCGGCGCCTCGGCCAGCCCGTTCTGCCAACCGGCGCTCTTGAGGTCAGGCGTGTACGTCCAGCGGCCGTTGCCGAACTGGCACTTGTACGGCCCGAACTCCGACGCGGGTGCGGTTTGCTCGCGCCGACCCGCGTTGTCCTGATACGGCTTCCCCCAGTTGCTCCAGACGCGCTCCAGCTTCTCACCGACGCGGAGCGCAAGCTCGGCGCGATGTGTCGGCATGCGAAGGTGCTGGCAATGAATCCAGTTGACCAGGATCGGGTAACTGTCGGTGCTCAAGCCGTCGGCGCCGAGCAGGCGTTTCCGGGAGTGGTCGAGGCGGAACCCGCCTTCGGAGACGTCGAACGCGTGCCAGCGCTCGACGCCGTCATTGTCCATCCAGCGGCAGTGGACCATGGTGTGGCCGCCGCGGTAGAGCTTCTCCGCGCGGTGGCCCATGGCGCGCCAGACGGCTTCGACAATGCGGCTCAGGCCGTCGCACCAATGCGCCCCGTTCACGTTCAGCAGCTTGATGGGATCGTCCACGTAGCCCTGCTTCGCTTTCTGAAAGACTTCGGTGGGCGGGTTGCCGTCGGTGTACATGGTCCAGCGCCGCACCCAGCGCCAGACGGCGATGCACCGGTCCTGCTCGGTCTTGGCGCCGGAAAGGCGCGCGGCGTCCAGGCCGAACTGCCGCAGGTCGGAACCGTCCGGCCACCGGTCGCACACGACGGTCACACCGGTCGCCGCAGGAGACGCGCAGAGAAACGGTCCGGGGCTCAACTCACGCTCGCCGCGCCAGTAGGCGCGGTTCCGTCCTGTGTTTTTCATGTCCGGTTCCTTCGGTTTCAAGGGAGACGCACACCCGGCCGCAAGCAAGAAGACGATAAGTCCTATAAGACCTATTCGACAGATTCGACCCGTCATCACGGCGTCCCGTTCATTGGGTTGGTCGTCCGGTGGTGCCGTTGGCGCGGGGCAGCCAGTAGCCCGTCCATCGCTCTTCGATCCCCGCCCGCCATGCCTCCGCCGCCTCGGTCAACCCCTCGACGATCTGGGGATGCTCGACCCTGAGGTTCGTGCTCTCCGCCATGTCCGCTTCGAGGTCGGCGAGATGGACCTCGTCTTCGGGTGGCGCCCCTTCGACGAGTTGTCCGTTGAGCACCAGCTTCCACTTCCCGCGCCGCACGGCCACCTGCTGATTCATCTCCCAGAAGATCTCCGTGTGCGGGCTGGGTGCGCCTTCGGCGACCACGGGCATCACGTCCAGCCCGTCAAGTTCATACTCCGACAGATCGCCGCCGGCCGCCTTGAGCACGGTCGGAAAGACGTCCATCGCCGCGCCGGCACCGCCGATCACCTGCCCGGACGGGATTCGCGCCGGCCAGCTCATGAGGCCGGGTGAGCGGATGCCGCCCTCGTAGAGGCTGAACTTGTGGCCTTTGAGCACCCCGGTGGTGCCGCCGTAATACGGATCGGTGCGGCCGTCGAGCCAGTTGGTCGCCTCGCGGGACGGGCCGTTGTCAGACTGGAAGAAAACCAGCGTGTTGTCGGTTATTCCCTGCGCCTCGAGCTCTGCCATGATCGCGCCCACGCCGTCGTCCATCGCACTGAGCATCGCCGCCATGATCCTGCGGCCCGGCGGCAGGCCGGGAAACCGGTCGACGTACTTCTTCGGCGCGTGCATGGGATAGTGCGGCGCGCTGAACGGCACGTACATAAAGAACGGCCCGAGGGGCGCCGCCCGCCGCACATACTCCACCGCCTTCCTGCTGATCAGGTCGGTGAGGTACTCGCCGTTGCGGTACACTTCCTTCCCGTTCTTCCACAAGTCGTGGGTTGGGAAGCTCTTCTGGCCCCACATTCCCCAGTAAAAGATGTGCGAGTAATAGTCGATGCATCCGGCGAGGAAGCCAAGCCATTCGTCGAAGCCGTGGTCCTCGGGCCGGCTGCCCTGGGCGAGGCCGAGGTGCCACTTGCCGAACATCGCCGTGTGGTAGCCGAGCTTCTTGAGTGCGGCCGCGAGGGTGGGCACTTCCGGCGGCAGGCCGGTCGCGGTTCGATGTCCGGCCAGTATGGACCGCACCCCGGCATTGCCCGGATAACGCCCGGTCAGCAGTGACGCCCTCGATGGCGAACACACCGGCGAGTTCGAGTACCAATCGGTGAAGCGTACGCCGGACGCAGCAAGAGCGTCCAAGTGCGGCGTCTTCAAATCGGCGGCGCCCATGCAGCCGAGGTCGCCGTACCCCTGGTCATCGGTCAGAAAAAGGACAACATTTGGCTGCTTCACGATCACCTCCGAGCAACTTACCGGCCGGAGTGGACTTCACGACTTTATGAATTCACGTAACACTTCAGCCAAATGTAGAAGGGAGCAATACACGCCCGTTCACAGAACGGGCCTACAAGGTGGCCGCAAGATGTTGTAGGCCGGTTCTGCGAACCGGCGGAAAATGTGCATACGCTTCACTTGGCTGAAGTGTTACGAATTCACAAATTTGTGAATTCAGCAATTTGTGAAGTTGTGAACTAGGGCAAAGACCTGCCGGCCTCCGCCACACGGCCGCATGATACGTCGCCTCGCACACACCCTTACCCCAGCGGGTAATGACCCTGTTCCCGCAGCACCTCGTACATCGCGACCAGGTTCTCCACCGGCGTCTGGGCCTGCACGTTGTGGACAGTGTTGAAGACAAAGCCGCCGCCGGGGCCGAACGTCGCGATGCGCTCGTGCACTTCTTCCCGCACCTCGCCGGCGGTTCCGAACGGGAGCGTGTGCTGTGTGTCCACGCCGCCGCCCCAGAACACGATGCGATCACCGAACTCCGCCTTGAGCTCCGCGGGGTCCATGTCGGCCGCGGAGGTCTGAACAGGGTTCATGATGTCGAACCCGGCGTCAATGAAATCTTCCATGAAGGCGCGGACCGAGCCGCACGTGTGAATCAGTGTTTTCCACGGCGTGTTCTCGTGAACCCAGTCGTTCAGGCGCTTGTTGAACGGCTTGAACAGGTCGCGGTAGCTCTGGGGCGAGATGAACGGGCCGTCCTGCCGGCCGAAGTCCGTGCCGGACATGAACACGGCTGTCACGTTGTCGCCGGCCGCGCGGTAGAACTTCTCCAGGTTGCCAAGCGCGATCTCACACTGGCGGCGAAATACCTCCTCGACATAGTCGCGGCGCATGACGGTGCTCATATACCACTCCGCCACGTCGCGGATCCCCTTGGGATGCTTGAGCATCAGCGCAGGGACGAGGGCGATATCACCAAACGCAGTGCCGCCGAAATTCGCCAGGATCGCCTTGTCCGTCTCAGCGTGCAGTCGCTCGGCCTCGCGGCGGAAGTGCTCGACCAGCTCGTCCGACGCCGACGCGAACTCCTCCAAGTTGTCCTCCGGGTCCAGGTTGTCGTCGTCGACCGGCGGCTGGCGGTCGATCGAGTCGAAGTAGAAGCCGCCGTTCGGCATCCTGGCGCACGGCGGGGCCGAGCGGTCCCCCTGCGGATACATCAGGATGTCGCCGTTCGGGTCCGGCTCGGTGTTGAAGCCGTCGGGGACCAGCACGGGCGTGCCGTCGAACAGCGTCCACGCCTTCCAGCCTTCGTTCTTGAACCCGAACATGGTCGCCGGCCCGCCCAGACCCACAACATCGGCACCGAGCTTGTCCATCAGGTCGCGTTTGATTTCGCCGAGCATCTGATAGGGCTCGACGACCTTGACCGGCGTGCCCGGCTCGTCGAGCGCGAGCGCCTGCCGCAGGCTGTAGACAGCGCTCACGTGCATTCCGGTCGTCGGGCTGGCGCCCAGGTCCAGCGGGACCCGATCCGGCTCTTCGTGGTTCAAGGTGCGAGCGACGCGCTCTCTCGATGTCATCCGGCCTCCTCCTTCTGCGGGCGGCACGGCCCACCGCGGCACACCCGGCCTTCGGCACGAGCTTATCGGGCGCCAACAGTCAAGTCAACGCCAATCCGCAGGCCGGAAAGCTTTGTTGACGCTCTCCGCGCCGTGAAGTAGAATCCCCCGCAAGTTCAGGACCACACGAAGCCGCCCTGGAGAAGTGCAATGGCCAAATCCGGAGTAATTCGCGTTGCTACGTGTCAGTTCTCGGTCGGCGGGAACATCCGCCGCAACGCCGCGCAGATTCGCAGGCAAATCCAGCAGGCGAAGAAGGGGCGCGCGGATGTGGTGCACTTTCCCGAGTGCGCCCTGAGCGGGTATCCGGGCGTTGACCTCGAGTCCCTGGACGAGCTCGACTGGGACATCCTGAAAGAGGAGACGCTCTCCATCTGCCGCCTGGCGCGCGAGAAGAAACTCTGGGTGATCCTCGGCACGTCACATCGGCTCACCGGCAAGCACCGCCCGCACAACAGCCTCTACATCATCGGTCCGCAGGGCCGCGTCATCGACCGCTACGACAAGCGCTTCTGCACCGGCGGCGACCTGAACCATTACTCGCCGGGCAATCACTTTCCCGTTTTCAGGGTCAACGGCGTCACGTGCGGCGCACTGATCTGCTACGACCTTCGGTTCCCCGAGCTCTACCGCGCGTACAAGAAGCTTGGGGTGCAGTGCATCTTCCAGTCGTTCCACAACGCGCGGACCGCCAAGGGCCCGAACATCTGGACCGCGATCATGCGGGTGACGATGCAGTGCCGCGCCGCGACGAACTATTTCTGGGTCAGCATGAACAACTCGTCCGCATACTACCAGAGCTGGCCAAGCACGTTCATCAGGCCCAACGGCGAGATCGCCACGTCGCTCAAGTTCCACCGCGCGGGCGTGATGGTCAACGTGGTAGACACCCACCTGGAGCTTTACGACGCGTCGGGGCCGTACAGGGACCGGGCCATGAAGGGGATCCTGCACAGCGGCCAACTG
>CAZDHT010000082.1:0-18547 GCA_964505325.1 uncultured Planctomycetota bacterium
CGGCGGGCTGGATGAAGGCCGACTTCGACGACAGCACATGGGCGCGCCTGCGCGGGCCTATGCTCGGCGGGTCCAACAGCGAGAGCTGGAAGCTGATCCTCATGCGCGGAGCGTTCGAGGTCAAGGACCCGGCGAAGGCGGGCGACCTGACCCTGTCGCTGGCCTTTCGAGGCGGTGCCGTGGTCTACCTGAACGGGGAAGAGATCGCCCGCGCCTTCATGCCCAAAGGCAAACTGAACCTCTACGCCCCGGCCGAGCCGTACCCGGAGGGGGTCTATTTCAGTGCGAAGAGGTTCACGCTGTTCCGGCGGGCCAGGACGCCGGACGGGCGCCGCCGGATCAAAGAACGCGTGCGCAGGCTGACGGACTGCAAGATCCCCGCGGCCAAGCTGAGGAAGGGGCTCAACGTTCTGGCGATCGCTATCCACCGTGCTCCGACGCCCGCCAAGTTCTATGCGAGCCGCCCCGAAGGCTACGGCGGCCTGCACGATGACTGCCACTGGGCCAAGATCGGGCTGCGTGACGTGCGGCTCGTCGCCCCGGCGGGTGCGGCGGTCGTGCCGAACACGTCGGCGCCCAAGGGACGCCGGTTCCTGGTGTGGAACCACAGCATCATCCGCAAGGTCTTCCTCGAGGACTTCGCCGACCCGTTCGCGCCGCTGAGGCCCATCCGCCTGACCGGGGTCCGGAACGGCACTTTCGCCGGCCAAGTGGTGGTCGGCGACGAGAAGCCCATCAAGGGGCTCAGGGCCGTCGCCGGTGACCTTAAAGGGCCGGGAATGATTCCCGCCACGGCGGTCGGGATCCGGTACGGGGTGCGGGACGGCCGGCCGCATCCGCTGCCGGACAAGAGCGGCTACATTCATCCCTTCGACTCGCTGGAGGAGTTCCCGCCGGCCGAGGTCCCGGTGTACAAGGAGCACGGCGGCGCCGTCCAGCCCATCTGGGTGACGGTCAGGGTGCCCGCAGACGCCAAGCCCGGCGACTACGCCGGGACGATCACCATCGGCGCCGATGGGGTCAAGCCGGTCGGCGTGCCGGTCGAACTCAGTGTCATTGACTGGGCGCTGCCTGATCCCAACACGTTCACGGCGCACATGGACATCGTCGAGTCGCCCGAGTCGCTGGCCTTGGCCTATGGCGTGGAGTTGTGGAGCGCCGAGCACCTCAAGCTGCTGGACAAGACCTTCGCGCTGCTCAAGCCGTTGGCCAACAAGACCATTTACATCACGGCCATTCGCCGGACACACTGGGGCAACGAGCACGCCATGGTCCGATGGGTCCGCGACGAGAAGGGCGAGCTGCGGCCGGACTTCAGCATCGTCGAGAAGTATCTCGACGTGGCGACGAAGCACCTCGGCAAGGTCCCCGGCGTGATCCTCTACTGCTGGGAGCCGCTCAAGTCGATGGGCCACGCCGGCGGCGCCGGCGGCGCCGGCCGCACGACCGACAAGCCGATCTTGTACACCCTGTGGGACAAGAAGCGAAACACGCTGAAGAAACGCAAAGGTCCGGCCTGGGGCACGCCCGAGGCCAAGGTGTTCTGGGCCAAGTTCAACAAGGGCATCATCGCCGTGCTCCGGAAGCGGGGCCTCGAAAGGTCGCTGCTCTATGGACTGCTCGGCGACGCCCGGGCCACCAAGCAGGCCATGGACGACATTACCACCGGCGTCAAGGACGCCAAGTGGGCCTGCCACTCCCACTACTACTGCACCGCGTGGCAGGGCTATGACCTGGGGATGGCGATCGCGCTGTGGGGCATCGGCAGTTGCCCGGTCGATCCATCGGTGGGTTATGGCTACGGATGGCAGAACCCGTTCTGGCTCTCCTATTATCCGCGCGAGATGTCCATGCTGACGACGCTGGTCGAGCATCGCATCAAGCTCGAGGCGTGGATGGGCGCCCGCTCGCGGAGCATGAGCGCCTACGCCAAAGCGAAAGGGACGCGCGGGCTGGGGCGGCTGGGTGCCGACTTCTGGATCGTGCTCAGGGACGCGCGCGGCCGCCTCAAGGCGAGTCTTGCCGGGCACTACCCCGAAAGCTACTGGGGCCAGCTCAACCTCAACTACGGGATTCCGCACCTGTTCGGCAAAGGCAAGAACGGGCCGGTCCCCACGGTGCGGTCCGAGGCGGTCCGCGAGAACATCCAGGAGGTCGAGGCGCGCATCTTCATCGAGCGGGCGATCACCGACAAAGCGAGGAAGGCGAAGCTGGGCCAGGACCTGTTCGGGCGTTGTCGACGGGCGCTGGACAAGCGTATCCGGATGTGCCTGCACTCGGGCGGCGAAGGTCAGCCGTGGTTTATCAGTTCCGGATGGAACGAACGCACCGAGGAGCTCTTCCGCTTGGCGTCCGAGGTGGCGAAGAACTTGGAGGATCGATGAGACATCGTGACAGAGCTTCGATGGGATTGTGTCTGCTGGTGGTCGCGATGTTCGCGGCGACGGCTGCGACGTTCGCGGCAACGGCTGCGGCGGCCGCCGACTTCCGCGTCCACAACGTCAGCATCGTCGAGCACGTGTCCCCCGGGTCGTTCAAGGTGCCGGCCGGGGCGGCAGGGCCAATCGAGTTGGCCGGGGTGCGGAACGGCACGTTCGCCGCGCAACTCGTGGTCACCGCGAACGCGCCGATCAAGGGCCTGGAAGCCGTGGCTTCGGGGCTGAAGGGCGCGGGGGTCATCCCGGCGTCGGCGGTACAGATCCGATACGGGGTCGCCGACGGCGGGCCGCCGCGGCGCGGGAAGCTCGGCCCGTTCGATTCGCTGGCCGACGCGCCGCCCGCCGGGGCGGCCACGTACAAGGTGCAGCCGATCTGGATCACGGTGAACGTTCCCGCGGATGCGAAACCCGGCGACTACACCGGCACGGTCACCGTCCGCGGCGGCGGCCGGGCGGTCGAGGTGCCGCTCAAGCTGCGCGTGATCGACTGGACCCTGCCGGATCCCAACGCCTTCACGGGGCGCATGGACATCGTGCAGTCGCCGGAGTCGGTGGCGATGGCCTACGACGTGCCGATGTGGAGCGACGCGCACCTCCGCCTGTTGGACAAGACGTTCGCCCTGCTCCGGCCGCTCGCCTGCAAGACGCTCTACATCTCCGCCGTCCGCCGCACGCACTTCGGCAACGAGCACGCCATGGTCCGTTGGTACAGAGATGAAGATGGCGAACTCAAGCCGAACTTCGACCACGTCGAGAAGTACCTGGACGTGGCCGTCAAGCACCTCGGCAAGGTCCCCGGCGTGATCCTCTACTGCTGGGAGCCGCTCAAGTCGATGGGTCATGCCGGCGGCACCGGCGGCGCCGGCCGCACCGCCGACAAGCCCATCCTGTACACCCTGTGGGACCCCAAGCAGAACAAGCTCAAGAAGCGGACCGGCCCCGCCTGGGGCACGCCCGAAGCGAAGGAGTTCTGGGGCAAGTTCAACCAGGGCATCGTGCCCATCCTCAGGAAGCGCGGCCTGGAGAAGTCGATGCTCTACGGTCTGATCGGCGACGCGCGGCCCACCAAACAAGCGATGGACGACATCGACACGGGCGTGAAGAACGCCAAGTGGGCCGTCCACTCGCACCACTACTGCACGTCGTGGCAGGGCTACCCGGTCGGCTTCTGCATCGCCCTGTGGGGCATTCACCTCAACATCGTCGACCCCCGGCAGGGCCGCGGCTACGGCTGGCAGAATCCCCACTGGCTGGCGTACTACCCGCGCGAGTTCGCGCTGACGTCGTCGCTGGTCGAGCAGCGCTACAAGCTCGAGATGTGGATGGGCGCCCTGTCGCTGCACGAGATGAAGTATCGCGGCACGACCCGCACGGCCCGCGGGCTGGGCCGCATCGGCGGCGACTTCTGGATCGTGATGAAAGACCACCGCGGGCGGCTGCGGTCGACCCTCGCCGGGCGCTATCCGGAGTCCTACTGGGGCCAGCTCAACCTGAACTACTGTATCCCCCACATCCTGGGCAAAGGGAAGACCGGCCCGCTCGCCACCGTGCGGTCCGAGGCGTTCCGCGAAGGCATTCAGGAGGTCGAGGCTCGCGTCTTCATCGAAAAGGCCATCGTGATCAAGGCCAACCGCGCCCGGGTGGGCGAGGCGCTGGCCAAGCGCTGCCGCGCCTTCCTCGACGAGCGGATCCGGATGGTCAACGTCGCGGGCGGGCCGCGGAAGGATCAGGTCTCGAGCGGCGGGAAGTTCGGCGCGGGCCGGCTCCCGCCCGACTGGAAGCAGCGGAACGCGGCGCTGTTCGAGCTGGCCGCCGAGGTGGCGAAGAAAATGGGTGACTAAGACGTCCCGTCAACACCCTGGTGGGGCAGGCATTCTTGCCTGCCACCGGGCAGACAGGAATGTCCGCCCCACCCTCTTGTTCGAGTGGCTGAACCAACGGGGACGGGAATGATCGAGTGACCGACGTACGACACAGGAGGCATCCCTGATGCGCGTAAGACGTTCATGGCTTTCGGTCGTTTGTGCAGTGGCGGTCCTCGCGGCGGGAAGCGCGGCCGCGGTTGAAGTGACGCTTACCCTCACCAACGACGTGAACACGGCGCGAAAGGCGGGCGTGGTAACCGCCGGTGTGCCGTTCGCCAGGGGCGCGGTCCGGGACGTGAAGAAGCTGTCGGTCTCGGCGAACGGCCGGGCCATCCCCGCCCAGTTCATCACCTTGGCGCCGTGGCCGGACGGTTCGGTGCGCTGGGCGCTGATGGATTGCCAGGTTGACGTCCCCGCGGGCGGGAAGACGGAACTGCTTCTCCGCGACGACGGACAGAACGTGGCGCCAACGACGCCGGTCAAGGTGACCAACACGGCAAGCACGGTCACCGTCTCCACCGGGCCGCTCGAGTTCACCGTGGACAAGAAGCAGTTCAACCTGTTCAAGTCGATCAAGGTCGACGGGCAGGAGCGGGTGACCGGCGTCGGCAAGGGGCTGGTCATCTACACGCAAGACAAGAAGGCGGTCTCCGCGGGGCCGCCCGACGAGATGACCGTCAAGCAGGCCGGGCCGATGAAGGCCATCGTCTGGCTCAAGGGCAAGTACCCCGGCGTGCACAACGGCCTGATGGGCTATACCGTCCAGATCACGGCGTACGCCGGGCGAAAGATGCTCAAGGTCCGCGTCTGGCTGCGCAACGAGGGGGCCCACGGCTACACGCCCCGCGAGACGCCTTGGCGGCCGGAGTGGTTCGCCTTCGACGGCATGGCCGTGGAGCTGGGCCTGAACCTCGGCGGCGCCATCACGGCCGAGTGCGAGGACAAGGCGGCGAGCGGCAGCTTCAAGGTCCTCCAGACCATCATCCCGCCCAAGGACGTCTACGACCAGCCGACCTACACGTTCAACAAGCTTCAGTACCACGTCACCAGCGGCAAGACGATGCTGAAGAAGGGGCAGATCACCGACGGCATCGTGAGCGTGTCCGGCGGCGGGGCGACGCTCACCGCGGCGATCCGCCACTTCTGGCAGCAGTACGAGAAGGCCATCGAGCTGGACGGCCGCACCCTCAAGCTGTGGCTGTGGCCGACCGAGGGGCGCTACCCCCGGATCATCCGCCAGCACCCCGCGCCCGGCTACGCCCGGAACATGGTGACCGCGCTGATCAAGAAGGACCTCTACAACATGCCCGGCGCCATCCACAAGGGCCACGAGATGATTCTCGACTTCTCGGGCCGCGGCGCCAAGGGCGCCGCGGCGACGCTGTCCCGGCCGCTTTTCGCCGTGGCGCCGGCGGCCTACTACGCGTCGACCGAGGCCGCCCCGGGCCTGTTCGCCCCGCCCGAAGTACGCACCGAGGACGACGAGTGCAACGCCAAGCTCGACGCCTGGATGCGCATGACGCGGAGCGTCGCCGATCCCAACCACAAGTCGAGCATCTGGTTCGCCCGCCGTGACCGCAAGATCAAACGCGCCCTGTGGAGCGTCGGCTTCTGGTACGGCTGGATGGACTTCGGCGACTTCGCCATCCCCGGCCCGGCGGCGGTCAGCCTGCACTACGACTGGCCCTGGGTGATGATGGCCAACCTGATGCGGACCGGCGACCTCAACTACCTGCGCCTGGGCACGGAGATGATCCGCCACCGCATCGACATCGACCAGCAGTGGTCCGACCGCGAGCTGCCGCAGTATCGCGGATTCCAGCGGCCCGGCACCACCTACGCCCACTTCCACACCGCCCGCTTCACCGGCCCGCACCCCTTCGTCGGGGCGACCTGGATGCCCGGCGTCGTGCTCTACTACATGCTGACCGGCGACCCCAAGACCCTGGAATGCATCGACCGGGCCATGGCCCACATCCCGCCCGCGTGGGAGAACATCAACAAGTCGCGGGACTACTATGTGCGGCGAATCCCCGGCGACATGCAGGCGGTGGCGCGGACCATCTTCACCTACTGCGCGATGCACGGCCTCACCGGCGAGAAGAAGTGGCTCGACATGGCGACCAAGCTGTGGCACCGGTGCGTCCCCGCCAAGTGGAAGGACTACGGCCCGCACCTGCACGACCGCAAACAGATCCGCTCGCAGGACTACACCCGCGACGACATAAAGTACTGCTACAGCATCCAGGCCTTCTGCCTGCTGCACCACCTGACCGGCGACAAGAAGATGTTCGAGCTCCTGAAGGCCGGGTGCGACAAGGAGTTCCCCGAGAATTTCTTTGATGCGCCGCTCTTCCTCGCCGACCTCAACGCCTACGTGGCACTGAAGACGGGCAAGGAGGACTATCTGGACAACGCGATCGAGCACTGGATTTCGGCCTTCCCCGAGTCCAGGTGCCCGCCCGTCTATTTGCCGAACAACTCGCAGTGGAGCCGCCGCAAGGCGATGTTCATGCGCACCGGCCACCTGCTCCAGTACGCGCACTGGAAGCTCAAGCGGGAGAAGTGAGCGGCCTGCGTCAACCACACCCGCCCGCCGCCCCACCAGGCCGCGTCTACATCCCGAACCCGCAAAGCGTTTCGTGACGTGTTTGCCCCCGCGCGGCCCAACGGCTGACGTCGGACTCCCGACGTGAAGCGATCAGAGGCTCCGGAGAAGTGCCTTTTTTCTTCTTATCTACGGTTTTTCTCGTTGACATGCTACGGGTTCGCTAGTAGTATAGTAATATCCCATGCGATGGGGCGAAATCATGGATGCCAGCAGCAACACATCGGTTCCGGGAGCATCGTCAGGAGAGCCCAATGGCCAGGCCTCGATGCCAACATCCCACGCCCGGTGAGCTGGAGATCCTGCAAGTGCTCTGGGAGAGGGGATCGTGCACCGTCCGGGAGGTGATGGAGGCCCTGAATCCCACGCGACGGCGCGCATACACGACGGTCATGAGCTTGATGAACGTCATGTTCGAGAAGGGCCTTGTGAAGCGCGAACCTAGAGGCCGGGCGTTCGTCTATCGGTCCAGGGCGACGCGGAAGAGGACGCTCTCCGCCATGGTTGGGGACCTGCTCGGCCGGGCCTTCGACGGGTCGGCCCGCACGATGGTCGTGCACCTGCTGGAACAGGCGGATCTCTCCGAGGATGAACTGGACGAGATCCGCGAGGCAATTGACGCCTACGGGCGGAAACAGGGAGAGCAATGATGCAAGCGATCCAGTTTTTGTCGGATCCTGCCTGGCAGCGGCTGGCGCTGACGCTGCTGCACTTCCTCTGGCAGGGGCTGGCCGTGACGGCCCTGGCCGTGACGCTGGTGCGGCTGCTGAGACTGCGATCCGGGCCGCCGCGGTATGCTGCCTACCTCCTTGCCTTGGTTGTCATGGCGGTCTGTCCGGTAGTCACATTGTGCCTGGTGAAGCCGCCAGCCCCGATGGAACTGCCGGCGGAGCCGCAGGCCATCGAGGCGGGCACGTCTCGAGGCCAGGAACGGCCGCCGATGGATGCCCTGGCGCCGGTCGAGGGTATCGAGGCGGACGCGGCGCCGCCCGGTGCGCCCGTGGCGCTCGATGCTCCAGAAGACGGTTCCCTGCCGGGACTGACCGAATCCGCCGAGGCCGGCGAAATTCGCACCGAGGCCCCCCGCAGCGCCCTAGCCCGATACATTTCGGCCGGGTTGCCCTGGGTGGCGGCGGCGTGGCTGATCGGTGTGTGCGCCCTGAGTACGCGACTGCTGCTGGGTTTGGCCGGGACACGCCGCTGGCGGCGCCGGTTGGAATCGCTGCCGAGGCACCTGGCTGAGGCCGTCGCGGCCTTGAGCGAGCGGATGGGCTTGGCTGGCTTCGCCCGTGTGTTCATCTCGACGTTCGCCGCCCAGCCTATGGTCGTCGGCTACCTTCGGCCGATGGTGCTCCTGCCCGCGGCCATGCTAACCCAACTGCCGCCGGACATGCTCGAAGCGGTGATCGCCCATGAGCTGGCCCACATCCGCCGGCTGGACGTGTGGGTGAACCTGTTTCAGCGGGTCATGGAGACGGTGCTGTTCTATCATCCGGCCGTCTGGTGGTTGTCGGGCCGCCTCCGCTGGGAACGCGAGTTCTGCTGTGACGAACTGGCCGTCGCGGCCACGGGCGAACGCCTGACGTACGCCTCGGCGCTGGAGCGTGCCTACCGCAGCGCCCTCGGCGCGGTCCAACCGACGCCTGCGCTGGCCGCCGGCCTGGGCGCGCAGAAGAAAACCGTGCTCGCCCGCGTGCGGCACGTCTTGGGCCTGATGCCATCCCCAAGCCGCTCGCGCTGGTGGCCGGCCGGGGCGCTGGGTCTGCTGAGTCTGCTTGCCGTTGTCATCGGGATGGGCGTCTCCGCTGCCGCCGACAAGCCGCCCGCCACGCAGCCGGCCACAGGTGGGTCGGCAGGGCGACCGGCGGGGGCAAGCGGCGAGCTCTCTGCGCGAGCCGTGCCCGTCTTCCCCATCAGCGTGGGCGAAAGGGCCGCTGGGGTGGAGGCCGTCTTGATCGAGATGCTTCGCGGCCGGATTGACCCGGACAGGGCGAGGATGGATCACTTCCAGATACGGAACCCGCACAGGAAGTCCGTGGATTTCACGTCCGCGTTCCGGCTGCACGTTTTCGACGACGGCCGACGCTGCCTGCTTGAGGCCCGTATCACCAGTATCAGATTCGCGAAGTTCACGGCGGCCGTGATCCTCAAGCGCGGCCTGCCCCTGGCCGGCGGCGGCGGGCTCAAGAAGGACATTGTGTTGACCTGCCCGCTGTTCTCCAGCGGCACGACTCCGCCGGGGGTCGGCGAGGTCGATGAGAGGTTCCGCTCACTGATCGTGCAGGCGCCAGTCTCCAACGCACGCCTGGCCGATCTGGTTCGGCAGCATCCAAGGGTCCGGCGGATCCATCTGCACGGCTGCCGCGCCGTCACGGACCTTTCGCCGCTCGGGAAGCTACCCAACCTTGCCGATGTGACGATGTCCGGCTGCTCCCGGCTGGCCGACCTCTCGCCGTTGCGGAAGCTGAATCGGCTGGCCCGAATCTACTTGACGGCCTGCAGGAGTCTGAAGGACCTGTCCCCGGTGGCGGGCATGGCCGGCCTCACCGCACTGCACCTCCACGGCTGCCCGCAATTGAGGGACATCACGCCCCTCGCGAAGCTCGATCGTCTGGCCGAACTGAGCCTGTACAACTTCGACGGCATCAAGGACATCACGCCGCTGGCGAGGCTCACGAACCTGCGGTACCTTAACATCTCACTGGCCGACCACCTCAGCGACCTGTCTCCTCTGACGGCCATGACAGGCCTGGAGGTTCTCGATGCCGGGGGGCTCAAGAAGCTCAGCGACATTTCCCCCCTGGCCAAGCTGAAGGGCCTGCGGGCCCTGTTGCTGTATCGGACCAGAGTGAAGGACCTGTCTGGCCTGGCGGGGCTGACACGGCTTGAGCAACTGACCCTCTCCGGCCTGGAGGATTTGGTGGATCTAAAGCCGCTGGCGGGGCTCACGGGGCTCCGGTTCCTGGACCTGCACGACTGCAAGAACCTGACCGACCTTACACCGTTGCTCGGGCTGAAGCGACTCAAGGCGCTCAACCTGAAGGGATGTGACCGCCTGACCCGTCAACAGATGGAGGCGATCCGGAAGGTCCTTCCGCAATGCACGATCACTGGCCCCGCCGAAGCCGACGGCAGAGACGAGGCCCCCGCCCCGCCCGCCACGCAGCCGATGACGCTGCCAGGTCGGCCCGCGGCGGAGCTGCCCAGACTCGCCGTCCACCCGTTGGCGGTGCTGTGCCGGGCGACGTCGCAGGCCCACGTGGAGACCCTCGGCGGCGGGCTGCGGGCGACGGTCCAGCACTACGAGCCCATCGAGGCGATCGGCAGGATGCGGATCGCCGAGAAGTTCCGCATCGCGTATCTCGTCCGCCCGGGCCAGCGACCGGTGCGGCGCGGCGAGCGGGTCATCTGGGTGGTCGCCTCGGCCGTGGCGGGGACGTTCCGGGGCCTTTGCTGCTTCGAGGACACGCCCGCCAACCGCAAGGCCGCCAAGGCCATCTTGAAGGACCCGGGCGCCGAGAAGCCGCCCGCCCAACTGATTCGCCCCAAGGCTCTGCTGCTGCCGGGCAGCACGGTGCCGCTGGTCGAGGCCCTCCGCGAGAGCCTCTTCATCGCCGTGGCCAAGGCGGGCAAGGACGACCGCGGAGTGGTCATGGAGGACGGCGTCATGCTCCACACCCACGACTTCGAGGCCGTCAAGTTCCTTCGCGGCAGGGGCGTGCCGGGCAAGGTCACGATACACTACACCCGGTTCGAGTTGTCCACGCTCTCGGTCGGCCGGGAGCGGAGAATCAAGGAAGGCGAAGTGGTCCTGTGGATCGTCGGGCCGACGGACCGGCAGCGGCACTGGCGCGGCATCAAGGCCCTGCCCGACACACCGGCCAATCGCCGGGTCGTGCTCGTCGAAACCCGCCGCGAGAGCCAAATCCTTCCCTATGCCGCCGCGCAACTGCTGGCGGCGTTCGTGATCTCTGAGGGCGAGAAGGGGCGCAGGCCCAAGGGGGCGACCGAGATGCAGTTCCTCCCGAAGTTCTTCGACGGGCTCAAGGCTAAGTACCCCGAGTTGATGCTGGTGACGCCCGACCAGGAGAAGCGTTTCGCGGCCGGGCAGTTCGACGATGCCGCGAACAAGCGCCGCGCGGCGGCGGCGATCAAAGCCCTTGCCGATCTCGGCGCGACGCTGCCGAGGTTCGCCGTCTTCCTGATCGGGCATCACCGCGCCGGCAAGCTCCGGGGCGCCCGCCTCGAGTTCGCCCGCCGGCTGCTGGAGGCGATACTTGCTAAGACCAGGGACGTTTCCGCGACGACCCAGCCGGCGAGGGGGCCACGGACCATTGCAGAAGTCCTGGCGAGGCGCCGGCTCCAAAGCTGGCGGGCCTAGTTCAGCGGTCGCACCCGGATGCGAAGGGTCTGGGTGTCATGGAAGCTTTCTGGGACATCCTTATGCTTCGGGAGGCGGGCGATCAGAAGGCCATACCCCTCCTGGCTGAGATTCTGGCCGACAATGCAGGCACCGGACGGATACACGGCTACGCCGCAGCCCAGGCCCTCTTCTGCATCGGCGGCAAGAAGGCACTCGTCGCGCTCGACAAGCATCTGCTTCAACTCGACCAGTACAACGAGAAGTTGGGCTCCATGTACGCCTTCCACTGGGATATGCCCGAGCCCAAGCGCAGCCAATACATCCAAGCGTACATGCTCAAGAGCATCGGGCAGGACCTCAGGTTGACGCTGGACGCCACGCTGGAGGAGGGTGGGAAGGTTCGGCTTGGCTTCACCGTGAAGAATGTCTCCACCAAGCCACTGTACGTCATCATACCGCCGATCCACAACCTCTACCTGCGTTCGAAAGACGGGCGATTCCTTCGCCGGCACAGAGCGCACGTCTGTGAATACAAGGTCAGCGCCGGGTGGTTTCGCCTGAAGTCCGGTGAAACGCGAACAGCGACGGGAGTCGCTGTGCTCAGGCAGGCCGACGACCTCAGGAAGCATAATCTGCAGTTGCCCAAGGGCGTACAGGCGGTCTTGTATATGGCAGACACGCACTACCACATCGCCAAGCCCGGTCAGCACCAGGTCGTGTTTGTGCTCGAACAGGTGCCAAGGACGCGCGAGGCGCAGGATAGGGTGAAGCTGGAGAATCCCTGGTCCGGGCGAGCGGTGTCCAAACCGGTCCCACTCCGTCTTGCCACGCCGACCACCCCGCCCGGCGCGCGCCCGCCATTAGCCGCCCGTCCAGCGGGTGATGCGGTTACGCCGGATGGCGATCCCGCGACGCTCCCGTGAAGTGAGACGCCCGTGGCAGAACCGACGCGAGAGCAAGACCCTCGGAGCTACTGGGTCCGGAGGCTGCACGAGTTCCTGCCCGGGTTCCTCGAAGGGCACCCGGTGCTGACGAAGGTGCACCGCCGCGCATCGGCGATCCTGCACGGCTCGACCACTTGGGGCGTTGACGACGAGTGGTCCGACGTCGACGTGTGGCTGCTGCTGCCCGAAGCGGACCTCCGCGAGGTCGCCGTGTCTTGCGACACGCGCTTCTTCGAGTTCACACTCGACGGCAAGGCGGGCCACCTCAACGCCGAATCTTCCGAGGCGTTCACCGAGTCCGTGCACGCGTGTCACATGGACAGGATTTACCAGCTCCGCCGCGCGGAGGTGATCGCTGACGGGCCGGGCGTCGCCACAGAGCTGGTGGCCGAGGCCCGCCGCCCACCGTAGCCACGATAGGACATTTCTACTTTGCAGAACACAGGACATTTTCACTTTGTATTGACAGCGGAATGGCGGCCGGGGGCCGGAGCGCCGGTCGCCTGTTGCTGCGCCGTCCTTACTTGGCGGAAGTGTTGCGCGGAATCAAGTTGCAGTCCGGGCCTCGCCGCTGCTAAACTAAGGGACGGCGATCCTGGGACACCAACCACACCGACCTTCGGGGATGCCCGCCGGCCATGATAATCTTTCCCCCCCGGCTCGGGGAACCAATACCGTGAGAGCTTCGATCTGGGGCGTTCTCCTGGCCGTCGCATTCGGCGGCTGCGGAGGGAACGCGGACCCGCCGTCCGGCAAGCAGGCGGAGCACAGGCCCGCGCCCGACGCGGACCTGCCGCTCCCACCTCTCCCGCCGGCGGCACCTGCCGCACGGCCCCGGAACTACAAGGTCGTGCACGTGCTCGTGGCGCTGTGTGACAACAAACACCAGGGCATCGTGCCCGTCCCGGCGGCACTGGGCAACGGCCGGGACCCGAAGAACAACCTCTACTGGGGTGCGATGTACGGAGTGAAGACCTTCTTCAAGCGGTCGACGCACTGGACCGCGATCACCTCGTTCACGAAGCCAAAAAGGAGGGTCATACTTGACCGGTGCGTTTTCAAGAGTGCGGGTGCCGGGCCCACGGTCTACGTCGTCGCCGACGCGTATGACGGCGCCCACATGAAGGCTGCCTTGCAGGACTTCTTCGGCGCGGCCGGCGGCAAGTACGGCCCCGAGGTCCGTCTCCAACACGATCGTGTTCTCGAGGCCGGATGGCGCGCCGACATGGTATGCTTCGTGGGCCACAACGGCTTGATGGATATGCGCACGCCGGACGTGGCGACAGTCGCCGACACGGCAACTCCCGAATGCGCCGTGGTGCTGGCGTGCAAGAGCCACCAATACTTCGTCGCTCCGCTGCGGGCGGCGAAGTGCCCGCCGCTGCTCACTACCACCGGCTTGATGGCGCCGGAAGCGTACACGCTGGACGCCGTCATCCGAAGCTGGGCCGGCGGCGATGCCCCGGCAACGGTCCGGAAGAGGGCCGCCCAAGCCTATGCCGCGTACCAGAGGATCAGCGTGCGAGCGGCCGAGCGGCTGTTCGCGGTCGGGCGACTGAAGTGACGCGCTCGGCACGACCCGACGGTGCCGAAAGCAGGTGCCAAATGGCCCCAGGAGTTCCGAAGCTGAAATGTTGCTCGAAAATAATGTCAGAAAAGCGCAGAATTATCTGAAACACCTCTGGCCGCCAGTGCGTCTATAATGTAGAAGACATGGGAAATCCGCCTTACCAGTTCTGTTCTTAGGAGGAGGAGCAATGTTGAGGACGTTGGGCAAGCTCGGCGCGGTCGGCTTGGTGCTCTTAAGTATAGTGGCGGTCGATGCTTACGCGTGCCGCATCATTCGGCCGATTCCACGCCCGATCATCTACCCGCGGCCATGGCCGCGGCCGCGCCCGCCGGCACCGAAGCCGATTCTGACGCGGTACCACTCGGCGGACGTCCACGTCAAAGACCAGGTGGCCGAAGTCAAGGTCAACGCCACGTTCTACAATCCCAACCCGTTCCGCATGGAGGGCACGTACTGGTTCCCGCTGCCGGCCGAGGCCGCCGTCAAGGACTTCAAGATGGAGATCAACGGCAAGCTGGTCCAGGGCGAGCTGCTCGACGCGAAGCGGGCGAGGAAAATCTATGAGGACATCGTCCGCAAGCAGAAGGACCCCGCCCTGCTCGAGTGGGTCGGCTCCCAGATGCTCAAGTGCCGCGTCTACCCGATGGAGGCGAACAAGGAGACCAAGGTCGCCCTCACCTACACGCACATGCTCAAGGAAGACGGGGGCCTCGTCCGCCTGCACTACCCGCTGCGTTCCGCCAAGCCGAACGCCGGAACCGTCGACCAGCTCGTGTTGAAGGTGTCCATCGAGTCCAGCATCCCGCTGAAGACGGTGTACTCGGCGACGCAGGGTTTCGACATCAACCGGAAGAGCGACAGGCAAGCGTTGCTGACCTATGAAGCGAAGAACGTCGATCCGTCCCGCGACATGGAGGTGCTGTTCTCCCGCGACGCCGCCGACGTCGGGCTCTCGGTCATCAGCCACAAGACCGGCAAAGAGGACGGCTACTTCCTGCTTACGGTCACGCCCAAGGTCAAGATCGAGTCGGACAAGGTCGCCAGGAAGGACATCGTGTTCGTGTGCGACACCTCCGGCAGCATGATGGCCGACGGCAAGCTGGAGCAGGCGAAGAAAGCGCTCAAGTTCTGCGTGAACAGCCTGAACAAGCGTGATCGCTTCAACATCATCACGTTCAGCGGCGACGTGCGGCACTTCAGGAAGGAGCTGGTCGGTCGCACCAACGCGACGGTCAAGGAAGCCGAAGCGTACATCGAGGGCCTGAAGCCGATCGGCGGCACGGCGCTGAACGACGCCGTCCTTGCCGCGCTGGAGGCGACGAAATCAGCAAAGAACGTCCCGATGATCATTTTCCTCACCGACGGCAACCCCACCATCGGCGAGCAGAACGTGAAGAGCATCCTCAAGAATGCCAACGACGCGAACAAGAGCAAGTGCCGCCTGTTCGTGTTCGGCGTGGGGTTCGACGTCAACACCAGGCTTCTCGACCTGCTGGCCGAGGAGAACCGCGGCGTGCGCGAGTACGTCAAGCCGAAGGAGAACATCGAGGTCAAGGTCTCGGCGTTCTACACCAAGGTGGCCAACCCGGTGCTGTCCGACGTTAAGATCGACTTCGGTGACGTCGTCGTTGAGCAGGCGTATCCGAGCAAGCTCCCCGACCTGTTCCACGGCAGCCAGCTCACCGTGCTGGGCCGGTTCAAGAAGGCCGGCGCCGGCAACGTGAAGCTCGCCGGCAAGGTGGGCGACGAGCCGAAGGAGTTCACCTACGCCGTGAAGTTCAAGGAAACGAAGGACGACGATTACCTGCCCCGGATGTGGGCGCTGCGGGCGGTCGCTTTTATGCTGGACGAGATCCGCCTCCGCGGCGAGAAGAAGGAGCTCGTCGACGAGATCACCCGGCTGGGCAAGCTCCACGGCATCCTGACGCCGTACACGTCGTTCCTCGTGGTCGAGGAGGGTGCGCCCATCACCACGGCGATGCGCCGCGAGCTCGAACAGGCCGGCCGCCACGCCCGCCTGAGGTTCGGCAAGGCGGAGGGCGGCAAGGGCGCGGTGTATGACAGCGCCGACCTCGCCCGGGCCAAGAACTCGCTGCCGGCGCTGGACCCGGCGAAGCCCAAGCGGGCCAACGGGAAGAGCGGGCCGGCCGGCCCCGCGCCGGGCGTCCTCGGCATGAGCACGGCGGGCGGCTGGCGCGGCTATCGCGGCGCGGCCGGCGAGAAGGCAGACGAGGCGTACAAAAAGGCCCTCGACAAAGCCATCCGCCAGACCATCCGCCAGGTCGCCGGAAAGACCTTCTACGTGAAGGCCGACGGGACCTGGGTCGACAGCACGTACGACAAGAAGGACGAGGCGAAGATCAAGGACATCAAGCTGTGGAGCGAGGAGTTCTTCGCACTTGTCAAGAAGCATCCGGAGGTCGGGAAGTACGTCGTGGAGACGCAGAAGCTCATCATCTGCGTCGGCGAAGAGATCTACCGGATACAGTGATCGCGGATTGCGGATTACGGAATGCGGATCGCGGGTGGGGCCCTGCGATCCGCATTCTGCGCTCGGGCGACGCATGATCCACATCGACGAAAGCATACTGGCGGCGCTCTTTGTCCTGGTAATCGGTGCGGGCGCCGCCGGCGGCGCCGCAACCGAGACGGAGGTGGAGAGACGCTTTACCGACGAAGCGATCAGGAAAGCCGTATATGATAAATCCTATACGGTATGCGATGGCTTCTGCCAGGATCCCGACCTGTCGAAGCGCAAGGAGCTGGCCAAGAAGAAGACCGTCATCAGCGTCCGCTTCGAGAGGCGGCGGAATGACGACGGCACTTGGTCGTACGCCACAGCCGACAGCCTCGAAGCCGCCCGAGCGATGGTCGAACAGACGCTCAAGCGCGGCAGCCGGCACATGGCCAAGACCATCTCCAAGGAAAGCCAAACCGCCTGGTATCACCAGTTCCGGTGCCAGAAGACGACGCGCGGCCGGACCTACGCGCTGCTGCACCGGGTGATCAAGTCCTCATTCCTGAAATCACTCGACACCCGCGGCGGGACGTTCGCGAAGGCGCCCGTCACGCCCGACATGCTGCGGCTCGTCGCGGAGGCGACCTGGTACCTGCGAAGCTACAACGTCCAAGGCTTCAAGTGCCTGGCTTCCGCAGCCAGAGAAGTGGACGGCGAATTGACTTACACATTGTGGACGACGCAGTTCGTCGGCGGGGACTGGGGCATAACCGACGAAATCACCCTGTTCCGCATCGTCCACCGCGCGGATCCCAAGACCGGGGTCTTCACCATCGAACACAAGAAGCTGCGCGCCATCAAAGGAAAGCGCAACTAGCCCCGCCTCGCCCGCGCCTTTCCACGCATCGGAAGTGCGAGCGGCCGGAACCGGCCGCGCAGAAATGACGGTTGATTATTCACCCCCCATTCATTACCCTTGGTCATCGCGAGGCTTGGCCCGGGGACAGCGTTCATGGCCGAAGTGCGAATCCTGTACTGCATCGACTCCGTCGGGCACGACGCCGGCCCGGACAAGCAACTCGCGGAGATGATCGCCCGCCTCGACAAGGAGCGGTTCGACGTCCACCTCTGCTGTTTCGAGGACAGCGCGCGGATGCAGCAGCTCACCGAGCACTGCACCCCGCTCATCCTCCCGCTTCAGAGCGTGTACCGGTTCAACGGCCTTCGCCAGATCCGCCGGCTGCGCAGCTACATCACCGACCGCCAGATCGACGTGGTCCACACTTTCATGGTGAAGGCCAACATCGTCGGCATCCTCGCGGCGCGGAAGTCGAAGTGCAAGGCCATCGTCAGCAGCCGCCGGAACCTGGGCTACTGGCTCACGCCGTTCTATCTCAGGCTGTACCACTACCTCAACAAGCACACCACCCGGCTGCTCGCGAACTCGGAGCGGGTGAAGAGCTTCGTCGTCGGAACGGAAGACGTGTCGCCGGACAAAGTCGACGTGCTCTACAACGGCGTGGACATGGCCCGATACGCGCCGGACAGCGGGGATCCGTCGGCCGCCGCATCATTGGGTGTGCCGGACGATGCGAAGCTGGTCGGGATCGTCGCAAATCTCAGGCCGGTGAAAGATCATTTCCTGTTTCTGTGCGCGGCGAAGCTCGTCGCCGATGATGTGCCCGGGGCCGCGTTCCTGCTGGCCGGCACCGGTCCGCTCCGCGACGAGCTCGGCCGGCTGACGGAGAAGCTCGGCATCGCCGAAAAGGTCTTCTTCACGGACGGCAAGGGCAGCGTACCGGATTACCTCGCGTCGATGTGCATCGGCTGCCTGTCGTCCGAGAGCGAGGGATTCTCGAACTCGATCCTCGAGTACATGGCCGCGGGCCTGCCCGTGGTCGCCACCGACGCGGGCGGCAACGCCGAGGCCGTGCAGAGCGGGGTGACCGGCTACATCGTGCCGCACGGCGACGCCGCGGCCCTGGCCCGGCCTATCATCGAGTTGCTGAAGGACGATAATAAGAGGGCGGAGATGGGGCGCCGGTCGCTCGAACGCTGCCGCAAACTGTTCGAGATCGGCGGGGCAATTCGGCGATTCGAGGATTACTACACCGGGCTCGCCGGCGGAACGAGATAGTGAAGACGGTAATCAAAGCGATCGCGAACGGGCTGTTCATTCTGGTCATGCTGCCGGCGGGCGTGCTGTCGGCGTTCGGCCGGTTCAGAGGGATGTTCGAGTTCTTCTCGCGGCTCTTCTCGTTTGTGCCGGGCATCATCGGGGATTATGCGCGCCGCGCCTAC
>CAZDHT010000083.1:0-18475 GCA_964505325.1 uncultured Planctomycetota bacterium
CAACGCGAACGCACCCTCGCATTGCGCCGCAGCCGCCGGTCTTGATATGCTCTACGCCTACACCGACTATTGCGCCGGCGGGGGCAACCCGTCGAACCTGTTCTTTCGGGTGCTGCGGTTCAACGGAACCGGCTGGACGCTCGGCCCGCCGCGGCTGCTCGATGTCGACTGCCGCCACTGCCCCGAGTTCAAGGTGCGCCTGCTGCGGCTCAAGAGCGGCCGCATCTGGGCCGCCTGGATGCACCTCAGCCGCTTCGGCAAGCACGGCGTCCGCGCCCGGTATTCCGATGACGCCGGAGTGACGTGGCGCGACCCGGACTCGAACGCGCTCCTCATTATCGACCGCGATGAATCGCAGGGGCGACAGCGGTACGGCGTCACCCTCTGGGTCGAGACGCCCGAGGGGCTGACGCCGCCGGCCGATCGCGCCAACGGCCGGCTCGGCCCGATGTACGCGCACGGCGGTCTGGTGCTGACGCCGTACGGCGACCGGATCGCCTGCATCTGGGCGCAGTCGTGGCATCCCAACGCCGTGTGGAGCGTCTTCGATGGCAAGACTTGGGGCAAGCCGAGGCTGATCGGGCGGGGCAGCCCCGTCTCCGCGGTCACCGTCGGAGAGATCATCTATCTGACACTCGCCTACAAGCGCCGGGCGCGCATCCTGCGTTTCTCCGGCGAGAAGTGGATCGAGGACATGCCGCCGGAGGGCAAGGGCGGCGTGCTCTGTGCGACCGGCGACACCGTCTTCAACTTCTGGCTGAACAAGGAAGGCGAGAAGACGGCATTGTATGAGTCGCACAAGCCGGCGGGCGGGAAGTGGACGACGCCGCGGCGGCTGGCGCTGGAGACGGTTCCCGGTACTGGCCGACAGGCGCAGCTTGGGATCACCGTGCCGCAGGTGGCGCCGCCGTCGTTCGTGCCCGTCGCTTGGGGCCCGCACGACGCGTGGATCAAGACGATGCTCGTGCCCGCGAGATAGTCGGACTAGGCGCGGGCAAAGGAGGTGGGCGATGCGAGGGATATTGATCGGCGCGATGGCGCTGGCGCTGATGCCGCGGGCGGCCGATGCCGCAGACCAAGCCAAGGATGTGAAGCTCATCGCCGGCTTCGAGTGGGAAAACTACGCCGGGGTGCTCGGTCGATGGCACTACTTGGGCAAGCCGTACCCGAAGCGCCCCCCCAGCGGATGGAAGGGCGAGAAGACCACGCGCGAGCAGGCCGCCAAGGACGGATTCCAGATCATCAACGGCACGCCCTCGTCGTCACGGCACATGCCCGGTAAGCTGTGTGAGCCCAAGCACGCCACGCAGGGCACGTTCGCGCTGCACTTCCTGCCGCAGCTCGTCGAGATGTACGGTTGGCGCAACCTCGAACGCGTCGCGCAGAAGAAGTGGATGCACATGTTCCGCCCCGGCATCCCCGGCTACGATGCGACCGACTGGTACTACCAGCGCTTCTGCCACGTGTGGCAGCGGAACTGGACGCGCACGACGGACTGGAGCGCCTGCGACCGGCTGCGCTTCGACGTGCACGCCGAGGGCCAGCCGGTGACGCTGGGCCTGCGCCTCCGTGATGGCACCGGGCCGCGCATCAACGCCGGCCCCACCGGAGTCAAGACCGCCATCGGCCTGTTCGTGGTGCCGGCCGACCAGACGGTGACGTGCGAGTTCCCGCTTGCCGAGATGGCCCGCGTCGGCGAGGTTGATCTCCGCAAGGTCCACCGCGTGCTCATTCGCCTCAACGGCCTGCCCAGCAAGAAGGCGCCGAAGAACCTGTACCTCGACAACATCCGCCTGATCGCCAGGGGAGTCGACGCCACGCCGAAGCTGAAGCTGGTCAAGATGCAGGGCGAGCCGCGGCCCCACACCCGGCTGGTCGACCAGAGGCCACCCGCCAAACGCGACCCCCAGAAGCGCACGCGCAACGTCGGCCCGGTCGAGCCGCTCGGCCCGGTGACCATCAACAAGGCGGCGCTGTACTGGGCGGCGAACGGGCACCTCGTCGGCCCGGGCCACTTCGGCGGGTCCGGCGCCACTTACTTCCGCGACGCCCGCCGCGGCGTGGTCGCCTACGACAACGACCGCCTGCTGGTGGTCATGGTCGGCCGCGGCAAGTCAAAGAAAGGCGGACTCATCGCGCTCGCGACGTTCGACGGCGGGAAGACCTGGGGCGGCCTGAAGCCGGAGGACAAGGACTTCACCTTGCTGCCCTGGTCCTTGCGGGCGGGGGTGTCTGCCGACTACTACGGCGATGCCTACTACCTCGGCACGCCCAACTGCGACTCCTATCGCGAAGGTCAGGACATCTGCCTGTTCCGCCTTGCCTTCACCGGCGAGACGTGGGTGCCCGACCGCTTCGCTACCGTGTACCAGAACGGCTACAAGTGCCCGGCGCACGGTCGCGGCCTGCGGCTGGCCAGCGGGCGGCTGTGGATGCTCTGGCACGACGGGTGGGGCGGGGACTTCGCCAAGTACAGCGACGACGACGGCCACACGTTCGTGCCCTGCAAGGACGCGAGCCTGCCGCCGCCGCGGCCGTTCTACGTGCCGAAGCTCGACGCCAAGGACTGGCCGCCGGCGCCGCCGAAGGAGATCATCCTGTTCCCCGCGCTCCAGCGTCTGAACGGGTTCCTGCTCGTGCCGCACGGCGACCAGGCTGCCTGCGTCGCCGGCGACGGCAGCTACCAAGTCCACGATGGCACCACGTGGGGGGCGAAACAGCCCGGGCCCAAGTGGCCGGGCGACACGCGGAAGCTGGGCCTCCTGTCGGAGACGGTGCTCGGCGGGAACCGGCTTGTCGTCGCCCGCAGCGCGCGATACTCCAGCCGCGGCGAGGCCGAGCCCCTCGGCCCTCTGCACGCCGCCTGGCAAACCGGCTCTGGGTGGAAGGTCGAGACGCTCGAGCCGAGCGGCGTGGGCGAGTCGATCATGACGGCCAGCGGCGACGTCGCGTTCTGCTTCTACGTCAAGAGGACCGATGCCGGCGAACGCGAGGTTCGCTGCCGCCGCCTCAAGGACGACAAGTGGGGGCCGTCGGAGTTGCTGGCGACCGGGCCGTTCCGCATCAACCACCTGGCGGCGCCGCAGACCTGTCCGCCCAGCTACGCGTGCGTCTTCTACGACGAGTTCATTGACATGACCAAGCGGCGGACGGCCACCTCGGCGGTCCGATTCATTCGCGTGCCCAACAAGTGAGAACGAAAGGAACAGATCTGTGTCGAGACACGTCTTCATCGGATTGGTGGTCCTGGCGTGTGTCAGCCGGGCCGGAGCGGAGGAAGGGCCCGGGCGAACCGGCCCGCTCGCGACGCTGCCGAGCAAGCCCGGCCCGCACATCGAGAAGATCAAGGCGATGGGCGACCATGCGTGGCTCGACATCGGCCAGCCGGCTCCGGATCCCAAGTTCGGCCAGGGGCGCGGCCGGTCGTGGTGCGCGCAGATGAGCTACGCGGCCGACCTGCGCGGCGCGTTCCACGCCGGCGAGGGGGTCCACGCCTACATCAAGCCCGACGGCTACTACATGGATGACATCTTCTTCTACGACATCAACGCGCACGCGTGGATCTGCATCTATCCCGGCACCAAGGCGGGCGACGACCAGGGGCTCGAGCTCAACAAGGATGGCTTCTACGTCAACCAAGCGGGCGACATCATCATGGTCGCGCCGCTCGCCCACAACTACGGCGGCACGATCTACGACTCGGACCGCAAGAAGTTCGTCGTGATGCCTAATCAGTTCGTGATGAACTGGTGGGCGCCGGGGAAGCTGCGCCAGGCGGCCAAGCTGTTGCCCCAGGCGCGCGCCAAGCTGAAGGGCAAGCAGTTCAGCCCGTGGTTCTGGAACACGGTGACCGCCAAGTTCGAGCGCCATCCGGCCAGGGGCCCCGGCCCCGGCGACAATGACGGTCGCGGCATCGTGACGATTTACCTGCCGAGCATCAAGAAGCTCTTCGTCCGCGACCAGCGGCGCCGCAACTGGCTGTACGACCCGGACAAGAAAGCGTGGAGCGCCGCGGCCAAGGGCCCGGAGGGGAAGACCAGCGCCGGCATGGTCGCCTGCCACGACACGAAGCGTGACCGCATCATCCTGCCCACCGGTTATCGCGTCGACCCGGGCTGGTTCGCCTACGACGTGAAGGCCGACAAGTGGCTTGACCTCCAGCCCAAGGGCGGCGGCAGGACAACCGACCAGAACGCCAGCTGCGTGACGTACGACACGGTCAACGACGTCGTCATCCTCATCAGTCGCAGGGTCGACCCGCGAGGGATGTTCGTCTACGATTGCAGCACCAACGCCTGGCTCAACGAGAAGCCCATCGCGCTGCCCGCGAAGTTCGGCGGCTCCACCGCGTTCTACGACCCGATCAACAACGCCCACTACTATTACCAGGCGTACGACAGCCACCCGAAGGGCAAGTTCTGGCTGTACCGCTACAAACGGGCGCCCAAGGAGACCAAGGAATGAGGCGTGAGATACCCTTTCTGGCCGTGGTTCTCTGCGCATCTGTGGCGCTTGCGGCTGAGCGCACCAACCCGCTCAACGGACTTCCGGGCAAGCCGGGCCCGCACGTCGCCAAGATCAAGACGCTGGGCGACAATGCGTGGCTGTCGCTCGGCAGGCCCGCGGCCGACCCGAAGTGGGGCATGGCCCGCGGGCGGGCGTGGGGCGGACGGGCCCTGACCGCGGCGCCCGACCTGGGCGGGGCCTTCTTCTGCGGCGAGGGCGTCCACGCCTACGTCAAGCCCGACGGATACTACATGTGCGACCTGTGGTTCTACGACCGCAACGCCAACCGCTGGCTGTGCCTGTATCCGGGGGTCCACGTCAAGACGGTGAAGCTGCGGCTGGACAAGCATGGCTTCGAGGTTGACGAGCGGGGCGAGCACACCCCCATCGCCTTTCTCGGCCACGCCTACGGCAGCACCACGTACGACAGCGACCTGCGGAAGTACGTGGTGATCTACGCGAACATCTGCTACGTCAACGCCCGCATCAAGCAGCGACAGGCGTGGCTCGGCGTGCCGCCGGAGAAGCGGGGCCGGATCTACGCGATCGGCAATCTGAACTCGAGGGCCAAGCACCCGCTGTTCTGGGACGCGGCCGCCGGCAAGTGGGAGCGGCGATTCGTCCAGGCTCCCGGCGGCTTCGACCACAGCCGCGAGGACGGCGTGGCCCAGTACGTCCCGTCGCTGAAGAAGACCCTGTTCGCCATCCGCGACCAAGTCTGGCTCTACGATTACCGGACCAACGCGTGGACGGGGTCGGCCAAGACCGGCTGCCCGTTGAAGGGCTATGAGAACGGCTGCTACGACTCGAAGCGGAACCGTCTCTACGTCGCCCGGGGCAAGCAGTTCGCGTGGCTGGACATCGCCACGATGAGGTGGGCCGAGGTCAAGGCCCCGGGCCAGCCGGAGAATTTCTACTCAACGAATACCGTGTGCTTGAACTACGACGCCGCCAACGATGTCATCCTCTTCCACGAAAACAGGAAGCACAGGACCCGGGGCTTCGTGTCGATCTACGACATCACCGCGGACAAGTGGACCACCCCGGCGCACAGCTTCCCCGGCGAGTGCGACGGCAGGGCCGCGATGGTTCAGAGCTTCTATGCCCCCGGCCTGAATGCGCACTTCTTCTACCTGGCCAACGACAGCAGCACCGGCCCCGGCGTCATGCTCGCCTATCGCTACAAGCACGCCGCCAAGGGTGGATGAGGGAGGAGAGAGAATATGCGGCACGCCGTTGGCACCATCCTGTTCGTGTTCGCATTCGCTGCCGGGGTCCGCGCAGGCGAACCGGAGCAGAAGGGCCTGCTGGCGGACCTGAAGGCCGGCGAGTGGGTCAGGCTGCCGGCGGTTCTTACGGATAAGACCAAGGACGCCGGCTTCTCCAGCCGCAGTTGGAACAACCTCCGCTACGACCCGAAGACCGCGCGGTTCTATGTGTGGGAAGGCTGGTGCGCCTGGCACAGCGACCCGAGGTACGGCTTCCCCTACACGCTCCGCCGCTACCACATCTACAGCGACGCCCTGTACAGCTTCGCCGTTCCCGAATCGTTGAAGAGCGGTAAGGTCGCTCTCGACATCGAGGCGGTGTCCTGCTGGAGCTGGGCGCCCCGCAAGCAGTGGACCCTCCGGGATCCGGCCAAAGACCATCCGAAGATGCGGACGCCCAGCCCGAAGGACCGGCATCCTTTTGACAGTACGGCCTTCGACACCAAGCGCCGGGGCTTGTGGCAGTTTGGCGGCGTCAACATGGGCGGCGGCCTCGGCTGGCTCTCGGACCTGTGGTTCTACGACATTGCCAAGGGCGAATGGAGGGAGCTACATCCGCCCAAGGCGCCGCGCGTCGCCGGCGCCGCCGGGACCGTCTACGTGGCAGAGCAGGACCTCCTCTTCGCACTCGTGCAGGCCCCCGGCAAACTCGGGGTCTGGGAGTACCACATCGCAAAGAACAAGTGGATCGAGGTGACGGGCCACCAGAAGAAATATCGCCTCGACTGGGGGGCGTTTCACACGGTCTACCATCCCGGGCGTAAGCGCTGCCTTTTCTTCTCTTCGCTGGCGACGGGCGAGAAAGATGAAAAGGGCAAGCCGAAGAAATCGCTGCACCTCTTCACCTACGACCCGGCCACCAGGACGATGGAGCCGCGCGGACCGGTGAAGTCGCCCGAGGGACACTGGTTCGAGATGACGCTCGACGCGAAGCGCGACCGCCTGCTGTGCCTCAAGCCCTCCGGCCCGGGCAAGGGCGTACCGATGGACTTGTGGGCCTACGACTTCGAGTCGAATGCGTTCCGCAAGCTCGCCGTCCGCGGGACACCCCCGCCCAGGCAGTCGGGCGCCCCCTGCACGTTCGCCTGGGATGAGAAGAACGACCTCTATGTGGTCTGGCGCAGCAAGCGAGTGCATGTGCTGCGGCCTGAGGGCGAGGAGAAGAAGTGACCGAATGAGACTCACGCTAATGGTGGCCACTCTGTGCGCTGGTTCCGCGCTCTGGATTGCGCCGACTGTTCGCGCGGCGGACCAGCCCCAGGTCGAGAAGACGGGGCCTCTCGCGGCGCTGCCTTCGAAGCCCGGGCTGCACATCGCGAAGATCAAGGCGCTGGGCGACAACGCGTGGCTGGACCTCGGCTGCCCGGCGGCGGACCCGACGCAGGGGAAGGAGGGCGTGGCCCGCGGCCGCGCCTGGGGCGGGCGCTCACTTTGCGCCGCGCCGGACCTGCGCGGCGCGTTCTTCTGCGGCACCGGCGTCCACGGATACGTCAAGTCGAACGGCCACTACATGGACGACCTGTGGTTTTACGACATCAACGCCCACCGCTGGATTTGCCTCTACCCCGGCGCCAGCAAGAAGACGAAGCTCCACCTCGACAAGCGGGGCTTCGAGGTCAACGAGCAGGGCGATCCGATCCCCGTGTCGTACCTCTCGCACGCCTACGGGAGCATGACCTACGACTCAGACCGGAAGAAGCTGGTCATCGTCTGGAGCCAGTGCCCCTGGTGGGGCCGGGCCGTCCCCCAGCGCTGGAAGTGGCTGGGCATTCCGGAGGACAAGCGCACATACGGGAACGCCGGCCCGGTCGTACCCGAGGGCAGGCATCCGTTGTTCTGGGACGTGGCGGCCGGCAAGTGGGAGCGGCGGTTCGTGGCTCAGCACGCGGGGTTCGAGACGCGCGGCGCGCCGGCGTGGTCGGCCCTGACCGAGTACGTGCCATACCTCAAGAAGACGTTTCACGCCGGGCCGAGCTACCGCAGCTACCGCGACCACGCCGGCTGGCTCTACGACTATGCGAGCAACTCGTGGACGGAGGTCAAGACGACGAAGCAGCCGCGCGGCGGGCCCGCCGGACACAACGGCTGCTACGACTCGAAACGCGACCGGCTCTACACCGTGGGCGGAGCGCGGATGGCGTATTTCGACCTGAAGACCAACGTTTGGACGGACGTCAAGGCCAAGGGGCAGCCCGAGAACTTCGGCTCGAGCAACAACGGCCGGCTCACCTTCGACACCGCCGGCGGGGTGCTGGTCTGGCACCCCAACGACGCCGCGAAGGGCAACATACATGTCTATGACCCCGACACGAGCGCGTGGGAGAAGCCGGAGCGCACGCTCCCGAAGCCGGCGTACAGCGGGATGGTCCACGGCTGCTACGATCCGGCGCTCAACGCGCACTTCTATTACATCGCCCGCGACAGCAATAACAGGAACACGACGATGCTGGCGTATCGCTGCAAGCGCGCCGGCAGGCGATACAGGAAAGGAGTAGAGAAATGAGAACGGTCTTGGTGATGGTTGTGGGTCTCCTGCTGGTCGGTTGCGCGGCCGCCGCGGAGGAGGCGGCGCCGGCGAAGACGCTCAACCCCAAGATCGTCGCGCTGCCGGACAACACGTGGCTGCGGATGAAGCCGCCGCGCGAGCCCGACGGCCGCAACTACTCCGGCTGCTGCATCGGCGAGAGCAAGCTCGGGCCGGTCTGGTACTGGGGCGGCGGGCACTTCAGCTATGACTGCAACGACGTGGACTTCTATGACCTCGTCACCAACAAGTGGACGCGGAGCTACACGCCCGAGCGCAACCCGTGGGGCGCGAAGAACCGCTGGGCGGTCTCGCCGCGTGAGGGCTCGCCCACCGCTCGCCACACCTACCAGCAGGTCTGCTGGTGGCCGGAACGCAAGCTGTTCTTCCTCCACTCCGGCGCCAACACTTGGGAATTCGATCCGTTCAAGATGAAGTGGACGTGCGTCGCTGGGAAACACAGCAAGAGCAAGCGGCTCTCGCCCGGCCCGCAGGGCGTGCAGAACGTCCACTGCTTCTACTCGCCCGAGCTGAAGGCGCCGGTCAGCATCGTCTCGACCGGCCAGCGCGGCGTCTACGTCTACAGCGCCGACAAGGGCTGGACGAAGAGCAAGAAAGGGCTGCCTCAGCGGGCGGTGTGGAACGAGATGTACAGTGCTCACGTCCCATCGCTCGGTGTGCAGCTCATCTCGCAGCGGAAGACGCCGTTCATGTGGCTCTACAATCCGAAAACTGAGGAGTGGACGCCGCTGGCCGACGTGCCCGAGCAGTTGCGCGGGTGCCAGGCGCTCGCCGCCGACCCGATCAGCAACCTCGTGCTCGCTGTCGTCCCCGACCGGAAAGAGAAGGCGAGGCTGAAGCACCTGCTCGTCTGGACCATGGACCCGAAGACGCTGAAGTGGGCCGAGGTGAAGCCTGCCGGTCCGGTGCCGCGCGGCTGGGGCTCTTGGGCGCCGCTGTGGTATGACCCCGACCACAACGCCTTCTTCCTGCTCAACCGCATCCACCAGTCCAAGAGCACGACGTGGGTCTATTGCTACAAGCGGGCAGCGGACAAGAAAGGCGCGGACTGAGTCCAACTCGAGGGAAAGGGGGCGTCATGCGCCGCCGGCAACGGTTCCTCTTCGCAGTCGCTCTCGCAGGATGTGTCGCATTGGAGGCCCAGGCCATGGAACAACGGCCGGCATTCGTGATGCAGGTCTGGCAGGTCGATTCGTTGAACAAGGTGTTCGAGGACGCAACGCCGCCGGCGAAGTCGAAGCCGCTCATCATCGAGTCGGCGCGGAACGAGGTCGTCTCGGCGCAGTTCGCCGTCCGCGGGGACGCGGCGCTGAAAGGACTCCGCTGCTCCGTCGACGCGCTGGCCGGGCCGGGCGGAGCCAAGATCGACGACATCCGTATCCGCTTCGTCGGTTACGTCAACGTCAAGCGCAACTCCGACCGCTCCGCCATCCGCAAAGCGCCGGCGCGGTTCCCCGACCCGCTACTTGAGGACAAGCAGATCGACGTCGCCGCCGGGAAGACCCAGCCGGTCTGGATTACAGTCCGCGTGCCGAAGAAGGCGAGGCCCGGCAAGTACACCGGCAGGGTGACCTTCCAGTCCGGCGACCACCGCGCCGAGCTGCCGCTCTCCGTCGAGGTGTTTGCCGCCACGCTCCCGGACAAGCGGACGCTGTGGGTGACGAACTGGACGGCGATCCCCAGCCGCCGCCGGATGGAGCTCTTCGTCGATTTCCCCTGGGAGCCGTCCCAGCCGCGCTACTGGAAGCTGGTCCGCGCCTACGCCCGCAACATGGCCGCCCACCGCCAGAACGTCATCCTCACCCCCATCCACCAGCTCGTGCAGGTCACGGCCGGGGCCGACGGGGCGCTCAGGTTCGACTTCGCCCTCTTCGACCGGTGGGTGAAGCTCTTCCAGGACGAGGGCGTCATCGGCCGGATCGAGGGCGGGCATCTGGCGGGCGGCCGCTACGGCACGGTCACCCACAAGTCGACCGCCTGGGCCGTCGAGAGCGGCAAGGCGGTCCGCAAGCGGGTCAGCTCGTGGGGCAAGACGCACCAGGACTTCCTCGCCCAGTTCCTGCCCGCGCTCCAGGCCCACCTCGAAACAAAGCGCTGGCTCAAGCTCTACGTGCAGCACGTGTTCGACGAGCCGACCCCGAAGAACATCGCCCGCTACAAGGAGCTGGCGGCGGTGGTGAGGCAGCACGCGCCCAAGCTCCGGACCGTCGAAGCCTCGCACTCGCACGAGCTGGTCGGCTCGATTGGCGTGTGGGTCCCGCAGCTCGACCACTACGGCCAGCGGCTCGCCTTCTATCAGGCCCGACAGAAGGCCGGCGAGGAGGTCTGGTTCTACACCTGCTGCGGCCCGCGCGACGGGCGCCACATGAACCGCTTCACCGATTACCACCTGCTCAAGGTCCGCCTGCTCCACTGGGTCAACGCGAAGTACGGCGCCACCGGCTACCTGCACTGGGGCTGGAACCAGTGGACGCGCAAGGGCGTGTACGCGGACACGGAGAACCACGGGAGCCAGTGGCTCCCGCCCGGCGACAAGTACATCGTTTATCCCAAGCCGGGCGGCGTGCTCGACTCGATCCGTTCCGAGGCGATGCTCGAAGGCATCCAGGACTACGAGCTGCTCTGCCTGCTCGCAGCAAAGAATCCCAAGCAGGCCGGGCAGATTATGAACTCGGTCGTGCAGAGCTTCACGCGCTACACGGTCGACCCGAAGAAATTCCGCGCCGCGCGGCGGAAGCTGCTCGAGGCGTTGTCGCGCTGAGCGCGCCGCCCGTGAATCGGCCATGCCGGCACAGGAGGAACACGGATGAAGCACGCGATCATGACGGCGGCGGCCCTGCTCGCCGCGGCTTGGGGCCATGCGGGCGCGGCGACGGTCAAAATCGACTCTGCGGTCAAGTACCAGACCATGCTCGGCTGGAGCGTGAACCCGTCGGCTCCGTGGATCACGCCGGCGCAGCGCGACGCGGTGCTCGATGAGGCGGTCAACGAACTCGGCCTGACCCGCGTCCGCTGGCAGGCGCCCAACGGCAACCGCGCCCGCATGCGGCGATGGGAGTGGACCAACGACGATGGCGATCCGCACCACATCCATTGGCCCGCGTTCAACACCGCCGACGCCGACCGGGACACGAAGATGTGGGTGGTCCCGTTCAAGAAGCGCGTCGAGGCCAACGGCGACCCGTTCGACCTGTGGATCAGCCCGTCGTTCTTCCTCGGCGGCAGCACGGGCGACGCGCCCGCCTGGCTGCTCGAGAGCCCCGGCGAGTACGCGGAATTTGCCACCTCGTTCCTCCTGCACCTCAAGAAGGCGCACGGCGTCGAGGCGAACTACCACGTCGTCTGCAACGAGCCCGCCAACAACAACCGGTTCCAGCCGCAGGTCGTGGGCCGGATGATCCGCACCCTCGGCCGGAAGATGAAGGCGCTCGGCCTCAAGACGCGGATCCAGTTCCCCGACTGCATCAACGCGAACCACGCGTGGCGGTTCATCGAGGCGCTGCGAAACGACCGCGAGGTGTGGCGGTACGTCGGCGTCATCTCGTATCACCTGTATGGCAACAACGCGGCCCGGCCGAAGATTCGCGACTTCGGAAGGGCGAAGGGCATCCCCACCGCGCAGACCGAACACATGGGCCGGAAGTTCCCGCGGCTCTACGACGACCTGACCCTCGGCGGCACCTCGTTCTGGTCCATCTATGGCTGGGGCGGCGCGTTCACCATCCGCCACGACGGCACGTCGTTCACCCGCGCCCGCGAGTACTGGCCGCTGCGGCAGGTGATGCACTACGTCCGGCCGGGCGCGGTGCGGGTCGAGGCGAAGTCGGACGACGCGTCGCTCCGCGCCCTCGCGTTCGTTCGGAAGGGCGCGGTTACCGTCGTGCTGCTCAACGACGGCCGCGGCGCGCGGAAGCAGGCCGTCACCGTGAGCGGCCTGCCCGGCGGGAAGTACGGCGTCTGCCAGTCGGTCCGCGGTCGGGTCTACGAAGAGCTCGGTGTAAGGACGGCGGGCGCGGACGGGAAGTTGAAGCTGGATGTGCCGAGCGGCGCGGTGCTGACGATCTACCCCCATCCCGGCGTGAACCTGCCGCCGACGGTCACCGAATGGGCGGCGCGGCCAAGCTATCTCACCCGGCCGGCCAGCGTGGTGACACTCGTGGCGGGGGCGACCGATCCTGAGAAGGACGCGGTCTCGTTCGCGTGGTCCGTGGTGGAGCAGCCAACGGGCGCCCGGGTCGCACTCGTGAATCCCAACGCCGCCTCGGCCAGGGCCACCGGCCTGACCGTCGCGGGGACGTACGCCTTCGACCTGTCCGTGCGTGACGCGACGCATGTCGTCCGCCGCATGGTGCGGTTGAACGTCTTCGCCGAGAATCAGCCGCCGCAGATCTTCGACCTGCACAACCGCATCCCGGTGATGGTGACCCTGCCGCAGAGCCAGACGCACCTCCGCGCCTGGCCGAACGATCTGGAGGGCGACAAACTGACCACTCGGTGGAGCATCGTGCGGCAGCCAAAGGGGGCGAACGTGGTGCTCAAGCGCCCGCCGCGCGCCCGCGGCAACATCGCCCGCCTTGCCACCGGCCTGACTGTCGCCGGCGAGTACGTCTTCCGCTTCCACGCCAGCGACGGCACGCACGACGTGCACAAGGACCTGACCGTGCCCGTCTACCCTGTCAACCGGCCGCCGGTGATCGCGTCGGCAACAGCCACCCCGCCAACGCTGCCTAAGCGCGCCGGCCCGGCTGTGCTCGCCGCCAGGACACATGATCCCGATGGCGACACCGTCACCCACTGGTGGTGGGTCAAGCGTGCGCCGAACGGTGCGAGACCCGTCTTCTCCAACGCGGGCGCCGCCACCACCGGCGTCGCCGATCTGACCGTCCCCGGCAGCTACGTCTTTGTCATCAGCGCCATCGACCGCACCAAGCACGTCACGCGCGAGGTGCGGGTCACCGTCAAGTAGGAGAGGACAATGACCGAACCGTTCGCCGCGTACCGCGGCACGGCGTATCTTGAACTGGTTGATCCCGATCAGCGCGCCGCGCTCGAGGTCTGGGAGCAGCTCCTGCGCCTCGGCGAGACCGGTCTGGTCGACTGCGAGCACTTCATCGAGACCCAGCTCTATCTGTGCGAGGTGACCGCCGAGTACATCTACGCCGATTACACGCCGGCGACGGCCGACTACGAGAAGGGCTCGCGGCCGCAGCTCGAGGCGGTGCTCGACGCCCTGAAGCTCTGGGACCGGCCGGAATTCGAGCAGTTCCTGTGGCTCGCCCGGTTCGTCCGTGACCTGCCGAACAAGCACGACTGGACGCCCGATGCCTACTCCGGCGGCACCGAGGAGGAACTGATCGAGAAGGGCTGCGTGATGTGCAATGAACAGGCGCGGCTGATGATCGTCCTCTGCCAGATCGCCGGGCTGCCCGCACGCTACGTCGGCCACCACATCGGCGGGCACGGGGTCACCGAGGTCTGCGTCGACGGCCACTGGGGCTACCACGACATCCGCGGCCGGTTCTTCCTGAAGGCGGACGGCTCGATGGCCAGCACGTGGGAGATCTGGCAGGACCCGTCGATCATCCGACGCCAGCCCGGCTGGGTCACGCGCGAGGTGCACCCGCGTTACATCCGCGACGATCCCTACACGATGATGGAGAAGACGTTCTTCCATCCCAAGGAGTGCACCGGCATCACGAACTACTTTGTTGCCGACCGCGACCAGTTCAACTATGCTCACAGTCCCAACGAGCCGGGCTGGCAGGAGAAGACGGCTGACCTTCGAGAGAAGCGCAACGCCGTCCGCCGCAAGTTCGGCATGGTGCATCCGGAGCTCTGACCTGTGGTGGCGAGATGGTGTTCTGTGATCGCGTGTGTCCTGTTTGCGGCGTCGCAGGGCCACGCTGTGGCCGAGGAGAAGCCAATGGCGAAGAAGGTGAAGCTGAGTGAGAAGGTGACGGTCGAGCTGGGTGCGCCGGCCGTGGTGGCGGTGTCGCGGGTCGGCGAGAAGCGGTGGGGCTTTCATCAGTTCCCCGCGCTGTCGCGGCTGCCGGACGGGCGCATCTTCTGCATGTTCTCGTATCAGCCGGACGCGGTGGCCAGCTACGGCATCCCCGCGCGTCGGTTCACGTCGAGCGACGCCGGCGTGACGTGGAAGCGGGCGAAGGAGGAAGGCCCGATCCGCGCCGCCCCGCACAGCGTCATCTCCGAGGTCTTCAACGGCGAGTTTTTGTGCATCCCGCCGATCCCGGCGTTCGACCTCCAGAAGGCGAACGTCACGCTACCCGAACCGGTCGGCCGGTTCCGCTCGTATATCGACAACCTGTACTACCGCCTCGGCGACTGCCCGAAGAAGCTCCGCGACCACTTCGCCGCGCTGCCCGCCTGGCGATGGACGCCCAAGACGAAGACGTGGCGCCAGGCAAAGGTCAAGTACGACACGCGGAACGCGCTGGTCGTCACGCGGGCCAAGGGCCGCGAGCGGTTCCTCGTCCCCACCACCTGGCTCGAGCATCCGCTACTCAAGGTGGGCAAGGAGCTGCTCTACGCCGACTATCGCGCCAACTACCTGCTCGATGACGGTGGCGTGCCGAAGCACCGCGCCACGGTGCTGATGGTCTCGACGGACAACGGGCGCAGCTTCCAGCGCCGGGCCACGGTCGCCTACGATCCAAAGGGCAAGGACCTGATGGGCGAGCCGCGGCTGGCGCTCAACTCGCGCGGCGAGCTGGTCTGCGTCATCCGCCGCACCCATCACGTCCAGCGGCCGATGGCGATCACGTTCTCGAAGGATGGCGGCCGCACGTGGGAGAAGCCCCGGCCGCTCTTCAAGTTCGGCGTGTTCCCCGACTTGACCCTGCTCGACTGCGGCGTGATGGCACTCAGCTTCGGCCGGCCCGGTGTCCACCTCAGCTTCTCGCTCAACGGCACCGGCCGCACGTGGACCACGCCGGTTGCCATCCGCAAGGGCAGGTCCGGGCACGTGATGAAGGAGACCTGCGGCTACACCAGCGTTCTGACCCTCGACGCCAACTCGTTCCTGCTCGCCTACTCCGACTTCGAGCACAAAGACGCCGCGGGCAAGCAGCGCAAAGCCATCCTCGTGCGGCGGATCACCGTGCACGCGAACAAGTGAGGACGCGCCGTGCAGACCGAGCGACAGATGATCCCGATGCGCGACGGCGTACGGCTGGAGACGTTCGTCTACCGGCCGGATGGCGATGGGCCGTTCCCGGCGCTGCTGGCGCGGTGCATGTACGGCACGAAGGGCCCGGAGGGCAAGGCGGCCCGCTTCGTCGAGGCCGGCTACGCGGTGGCGCTCCAGAACGTCCGCGGCCGGCTCGGCTCGGAGGGCGACCTCCCCGGCCGGAGCTCGACGCCCGAGGACGGCGTCGACACCATCGCGTGGCTGAGCCAGCAGCCGTGGTGCAACGGCCGCGTCGGCACGTTCGGCGGCTCGGCCCTCGCCCGCGTGCAGACGGCAACCGCGTTCCTGGCCCATCCGGCGCACCGGGCGATGTGCCCGCAGGTGCTGCCGTTTGGGATGATGAGCCGGCTGGGTGGGGCGCTGATGGTCCACCAGCCGCCAATGTGGCTGTACTACGCGCAGAGCGGGCCGGACCTCTGCCCCTACGACCAGATCGACTGGATGCCGCATCTCTTCAAACTCCCGGTCGTCGACATCCTGAACGAGCTGGGCGGACCCATCGACATGTATCGCGACATCGTGACGAACCGGCGGGGGTACTTCGACCTCGCCGGCCAGGACGAGTTCGGGAAGCTCCACACGCCGAACCTGATGGTCACCGGCTGGTACGACCACTGCGGCACCGGGCCCATCGATTTCTTCACGATGACGCACGAGCACGGTTCGGAGTTCCAGCGGCGGAACACGCACTTGGTCATCGGGCCGTGGGACCATAGCTGCACGCCGGACGTGATCGAGGAGTATGACTTCGGGCCGGACGCCCATCGCGACCACTTCGCGGCCGAACTGGCGTTCTTCAACCGGCATCTGAAAGACCAGGTGCCGGCGCTCTTGCCGCCCGTCCGCATCTTCGTGATGGGCCGGAACGAATGGCGCGACGAAGCCGCCTGGCCGCTGCGACGCGCCGTCGAGACCCCGTTCTTCATCCACGCCGACGGGACGCTGTCGACGACCCCGCCGCGGGACGAGCCGCCCGACACGTTCACCTACGATCCGGCCGATCCGGTGCCGACGATTGGCGGGGCGAACTCCGGCCCGGCGCGGGCGCTGCCGATGGGACGCGGCCCGCGCGATCAGCGGCCCGTGCTCGACCGTGCCGACGTGCTGCTCTATCAGAGCGACCCGCTGGCCGAGCCGCTCGAGGTCACCGGCCCGCTTAAGATGGTCCTCTTCGCCGCATCGTCGGCGGTGGACACCGATTTCACCGCGAAGCTGATGGACGTTGCGCCGGACGGCGACGCGCGGCTGCTGGCCGACGGTGTGGTCCGCGCCCGCTACCGCAACGGCGTCGACTCCCCCCAACTCCTCACGCCCGGCGCGGTGGTCCATTACGAGATCGACCTGTGGTTCACCAGCAACGAGTTCGGGACCGGCCACCGCATCGCCGTCGCGGTGTCGAGCAGCAACTTCCCGCGCATCGACCGCAACCTGAACACCGGCGGCGACAACGTCCGCGACAGCAAGTTCGTGACCGCGAACCAGACCATCTTCCACGACGCATTGCGCCCGTCGCACCTGGTGCTGCCGGTAATCCCCGTGAACTGAGGAGAACGACGATGGCAGAGTCCCGGTTCCAGACCCATCCGCACATGCGGCGACGATGGAAAAGGGTCGGCCGCAAGCTGGCGTTCGACGCGCGCGATGTCGCGGCGTGGCGGCGCAAGCTGCGACGCAAGCTCCGCGGACTGACCGGCTACGACACGATGCAACCCGCGCCGCTGCGGCCGAAGATCACCGAGGAGGTCGAGCTGGACGACCACGTCCGCCAGCGGGTCGAGATCCAGACCGAGCCGGGGATGGTGATGCCGCTGTTCGTGCTGATGCCGAAGAGCACGCCTGGCCCGTGGCCGGCGGTGATGTGCCCGCACGGTCACGGCCAGAGCGGGGGCAAGTGGGCGGTCGCCGGCTGCCGCCACCTGCCCGGCCTGGCCGAGACCATCGAGCAGCACAACTACGACTACGGCGTGCAGTTCGCCCGCGCCGGCCTGATCGCGTTCTGCCCCGACGCGCGGGGCTTCGGCGAGCGGCAGGAGGAGGCGTCGCAGGACGACCCTCTCGCCCAATCCTGCCGGTGGATCAACAACATGGCCTTACCGCTCGGGCAAACCATCACCGGCATGTGGGCGTGGGACTTGCATCGCTTGGCCGATTACATCGCCACGCGCGAAGACTGCGTGCCCGGCCGGGTCGGCTGCGCGGGGCTGTCCGGCGGCGGGCTCCAGACGCTCTGGGCGACGGCGCTGGACGACCGCATCCGCTGCGCCGTCGTCAGCGGCTACTTCTACGGATACAAAGAGTCGCTGCTCGACCAGCACACCAACTGCTCCTGCAACTACGTGCCGCATCTCTACGAGTACGCGGACATGGGCGACATCGGCGCGCTGATCGCGCCAAGGCCGCTGGTCATTGAGACGGGGACCCTCGACACTCTCAACGGTGCGAGCGGCCTGGCGAACGTGAAGTCGCAGGTGCGGATCACGCGCCGCGCCTACCGGCTGCTCGGCGCCGGGCGCCATCTGGAGCATGTCATCTTCGAGGGCGAGCACCGCTGGGACGGCACCGTCGCGATCCCGTTCATGAAGCGGCACCTGTCCGAGGGCACGTGACCGGACGGCTTGCGTCGCTCCGCAGCGCGCGTATAATCAACATCATGAAAGAGCGAAGGCGGCAAGTTCGCCGCCAGAGACTGGTGCGGAACCTCTTTGCGTACCTCAACCGCCGCGACCTCTTCCGGAAGGGCCGGCGGAAGGACGAGGCGAAGTATCACGAAGGTGCTGACTGGTTCGAGCGGGAAGAGAACAGGTCGGGCTAGGCCGCGATGAGCGCGGTCCGTGTGCAAGCTTCAGATGGCGAGCCCGGCCGTTCCCCGGAAGTGAAATCCGATCTGTACAGAAAGCCGCCCCGGCCGGAGAACCGCGAGTGTGGGCGGGGGGGGGGGGGGGCTGTTTG
>CAZDHT010000084.1:0-18101 GCA_964505325.1 uncultured Planctomycetota bacterium
ATCGCAGCATGAAAATCTGTGCGCGAATTACAGATACTGCACGTTAGCAGTGCAGAGGTGCTTTTAGAGAAAGGACTTACAGCGATATTCGGGCGTTTCTGCAACGCGCACGGTGCGCAGGCGCCAGGGAGCAACTCAACTCCCACGTAAGCTGTTGTGGCGTTGCATGTTATCCTCTCTGTAACACTTCAGCCAAGTGAGAAGACGGTGTGCCCTGAAAGGGCAACATTCGATAGCCCAGGGCAACGCCCTGGGAAACCGTCATGAATCGAACCCAAGCCCTGTAAGGGCGAAACCGAGACGTGACGCCCCTTCAGGGCTCCACGGTAATCGGTCCCTGGTTCCTGGGGCGGTGCCCCCCTTCGGCCGTGAGCTCAGGGCCGAACGGCAGGCTGTCGAATTGCGCCCCTTCGGGGCTTGGCCGGAAGTCAACGGAAGAGCGCCTTTTCACTTGGCTGAAGTGTTACTCCTCTCTGCGTACTCCGCGTTGTCTGCGGTGAGTGACACATTCGGGCCAAGGACCGGCCGGTCTACTTCACCCCGGTCCTGGGGACCTGGTGGAACAGCCAGTAGGCGGTGGCGGGGAAGTCGCCCGGCATGACGACGGTCAGCATGCCGGCGCCGTTGTCGCCGCGCAGCACGAGGTCTTTGTACTTCTTCTCGCCGGTGAAATGGTATAGCACGGCGTAGAGCGTGCAGTAGTACCGAGCGCGGTTCTCCTTGCCAACGGCGAGCGTCTTGCACAGTTCCAGCGCCTGCTTGTCGCCGGTGTGCAGCGCGGTGATGGCCGCGGCGCGGGTGAAGATCTGGGTGAACCACCAGTTGACCTTCCGGTCGTCTGCGTTCGGCTGGGTGCGCGGCGTCTCGCCCGGTTTGAAGTAGAGCCCGCGGTCCCAGCCAACGCCCTCGCGGCCCGCAGCCACCAACGGCGTCTTGCCGATCAGCGGCCGGAAGTTCTTGATGATCGCATCGAGCAGCTTCCGGGCGGCAGGATCGCCGGTCAGCTCCCAGTAGCGCTCGGGCGCCCGCCAAGACCAGCCGGTCATGCGATGCACGTGGGGCCTGCGGGAGGCGCTGAGCACCCCGTGGCCGGCGACGACCTTCATGTTTTCCAGCGCCCGTACGTCGCCGAACAGCAGGTAGCGGTCGTAGAGAAGGTCGAGCGTCATGTGCGCCGGATCGGGCAGCGACCAGGCGCCCCGCTTCCAGTAGCCCTGCGTGTACTTTTTGTACTCGTCGTTGGTGGGTTGGGGCCGCTTGGTCCAGTCCTCACTCACGTTGGCGCGGCTGAACGACTTCCAGTCGTTGAAGCTGAACGGGTCCTGCTCCTCGATGCGGTACTGCCGCACGTCGCGGAAGTGGCGGCTGCGGTCCTTGCCCAGCACGAGCCAGTCGTAACGGCCGGTCATGTACCAGCGATAGAGGAAGTTGTCGAAATTCATCGGCTGGCGTGCGCCGCGATGGGAGTGGCCGCCGTGGACCCGCCACCGCGAGCCGAAGATCTGCCAGCCGTAGCCGTTGCCGTAGTATTGCTCGTCGCGGAACATCCGGTTGCGGTTGGTCTGGGGGCCGGGGCCCGTGAAGCCCGTAACCGGCACGGTGAACGGCCCGACGTCAGTGAGGGCGCCTGTGGCTGCCAGATGCTTCAGCGCCGGGCGCGGGTGCAGCGGATAGTCGTAGGCGTCGGCAAGCACATTGGGCCACCAGTGTCGCCGGTTGCCGCTCACCTGGTGGTTGTGAAAGCGCAGGATGATCTCGTGGCCCTTGGCCGATGCGTCCTCGAGATAGTGAACACGGCCGTACTCGCGAGGGAATAGCCCGACGCGGATGGTGCCATCGGCGGAGAGCTCGACCGCCTTGGGGAACTGCTGCCAGAAGTTGCGCGTGTGGACGATGACGCTGGCGTCGCCGTTCCAGGCGTGGGCGAGGCCGCGGGCGTGGTCGCCGCTGCCGATTGCCGTGTCCTTGCCGCCGGACCGCTTGGTGATGCGATAGCCGCGGAACCGGGAGATCTTGCCCCGGAAGCTTCGCCCGCCCGGGCCGGACTGCGGGCCGGTGTAGCCCTGGCACTTCTGCCACGTCTCGGCCCCGTTCGAGTCCTGGTACAGGCGGACCGACTCGCCCTGGCCCAGGCCGCCGTCGAGGCCGGTCTGGCCGTAGATGCGGAAGCCCGAAGCCCCGCCGCGCATCTTGAGCAGAAGCGACGCATCCTCGAACGTCGGCGAGCCGATGCTCTTCGGCGGGTTGTTGGTGACGATCACGTCTGCGTTGACATCGGCGCTGCCGGCGTAGAAGTTCAGAAACACGTCATAACCGTACATCCCTTGGCTGTAGCCCTTGCCGTCGCGGGCGCGGTGGCGGCCTTTGGCGCGCAACTGGACGCGCATCGGGCCGGCGTCGATCACGTCAACCGACTTCGTTTGTTCGCTGCTATAGTATGTCTCGCCATACGTGTCCTCGACGATGGTGCCGCAGTCGGGCGTCGTGTCGAGTACGTCTTCATCCGCCGTGAACCGGCCGTCCTTGTTGGCGTCGATGTACGCGTGGTCGAGGAACGTGAAGTTCTTGCGGCTGATCACGAAGCGGGCCGGGCCCGTGGTCACGGTGATTGCGTCGGCGGTCGTGGTGACGGTCAGTTTGTGCCGGGGCTCCGGAACGGTGAGCTTGGTGTTGGTCAGATAGAAGGTCCGCTTGTGCGTCGGCGGGACGCGGGTGTCGAAGTCGACGAGCACCCAGCGGATGGAGTTGTCGTCCCGCCACCAGCGGGCCAGGACGCGGAACTGCGCCGGCACCGCGACCAGTTGGCCGCCCTTCTTGACCGCGATGCGGAGTTCGCTGGTGTCCTTCGCCTGCGCGGGGAGCAATGGTATTCCGCCGCTCACGTGGGTTTGCACGTTCTGGCCGGCGTGCTCCTCGACGAGGAAGGGAATCTCCCACGTCGCGGCGTGAGCACTGGACGCAAGAAGCACAATGACACAACACAGAGCTCTCGTCCCCTTGGACATTGTGTTCCTCCTGTTCGGCGGGTTGTGGGCGAAGTGTTGTCCCCGTGACGTGACCGGCATCGGCGGAGATTGTACAGTTTTTCGGCGCGGGCGCCAGTGTTGTGGCGTCGGCTATTCCTTTTGCACGTCCACGGCGACCTCGGTCCCGACCCCCGTGGCGGCGTCGCGGACGAGTAGTTGCCAGCGGCCGGCGAGGGCGTTGGTGCCGATGAAGACACGGGCGGCCAGCTTGCCCTCTGGCGCAGCATAGTTCTTGAGCAGCGGCAGCCAGCGCTTGCCTTTGGGATCGGTCACCTCGACGTGGAGGACGTGGCTGCCCAGCTTCGAGTTGTCCTCCGCCTTCAACGATGCGGTCAATGCGGCGTACCCGGTCGAACGATCGAACGTGGCCACGGCCGCCATGCTCTCGACCTTGGCGGGCAGAACGGCGTATAGAGCCGGCAGTATCGGATCGAGCGTCGTGTTGACCTGTTCCACGCGTCCCAGGTACTTGCTCGCTCGCACGTCGTACACGTGCCCGCGGCGCGGCAGGCGGATGCTCACCGCCTCCGGCTTCTGCGTGTTGGGGTGGAGCATGCCCTCGGTGGCGCGGACGCGTATGTCGCCGCCGAGCCCCTGCTCGCGGACTTGGTAGTTGCGCATCGCGGCGAAGTACAGATACTTGCCGTTCGCGTACTTGAACGCCTCGGTGCAGGGCAGGAGGTCCTTCGTTCCGTGGCGAGTGACGGCCCATGTGCGACGGACGCCGGCGCGTGCCGCAAGCGCGCCGATGAGTTGACGGAATCCGCGCGACTTCTCCGGGCTCTTCAGGTCGAGCCGCCACAGCAGATAGGGGGAGATCGAGACGTTGAGATACACGGCCAGCCCCTTGCCGTGCGCCTTGGCGACGACAACCGGGGTCTCGCCGTCGCGGGCCAGCACGATGCCGTCCGTCGCCTTGACTTCGCTGAACGCGGGGAGGGCACGCAGGTCGATGCCGCGAAGGTCAAGGCCGACTCTGGATGCCTCCGCGACGGACAGAGCGATCCTCGACTGCGCGTTACGGATGGGGGCGTGCCGGGCAGGGACCCCCTTGATCCCGAATAGATCGTTCAGGGCGCCGGCTGCGGCGGGTGTTCCGGTCCCGGTGAACGAGCCCACCTGCGCGTCGCTCACTACGACGCCGCCGGCGCGGACGAACTCGCGGATCGCGGCCGCCTCGCCGCGGCTGATGACGAAGCTGTGGTGCAAGAGAAGGAGCTTGTAGCCTTGTCTGCGCAGCGCGCCGGCTCCGATTTCGGGCGTCGCCACGAATCGGAACTGGAGCTGGTTGTCTTCGACGACGCGGAGCGCGGCGCCGCGCGTGCCGTTGGAGCTCTGCCTGAACCACTCGTGGTTCTCGCGGCGGGTGTGCCACGGAACCTTCGCGTTGCCGCCGTTCACGGCGTCGACCATCCAGTCGATCCGGATGCTCTGCTGCGAGTAGTGCACCGCGACGTCGTCGTTGATCCGCTTTGCATCAATGATCAGTTTGCCGATGCCGGACCGCAACTCGAAGAGGTGCGGTGCCAGGCGGCGGGCACCCTCGGTGAGCTTGCCGCGGGCAATCAGCCTGCCGAGGCTCGGCGCCCACAGGATCACGCCCGCTTGGTCGTGGAACAGGTGCCTCCAGTTCTTGTACAGATCCGTCGGCCGGTAGCCGCCGAACGCCGAGCGAAACATCCGCGCTCCCGGCGGAGCAAACGAGCGCAGGCACTCGACGCTGTCGCCGATGTTGTATGCCTCGTGCACGCGGACGGCGCGGCCGAGGTAGTACCAGTTGTACCCACCGAACGAGCTGGGCATCTCGGTGCCGAGGTAAGCCGCCTCGATCCCGCCGCTCAACTCGCGGACGCGGGCCGCCACCTTGGACACGAAGCGGAACAGCGTCAGGTCCATGAACTGACGGTGATCACACCACGAGGCGTAGTTCCGGTCCTTCCGCGCCACGGCCTTGAACGTGGTGTCGGGGACGACCGTGTCCCAGGCGGCGAACGAGTTGCCCCATGTGCGGTTGAGGGTTTTCAGGTCGCCGTACTTCTGCCGCAGCCACTTCCGCATCTCACGCATGCAGTGCGGGCCGAAGCAGAAGTCCATCGGCGCGTTGAGCTTGCTGATGGAGCCTTCGTCGGCGATTTCATAGAAAAGCAGCGTACCGAAGTCGCGCGTGTGGCACCCAGCGATCTTCTTCCGGAGTTGCTCGCGGTCGAGCCGCTCGAACGTGGCCGGGTCGTTCAGGCAGGGCTGGCGCACGGCGTACTTCCGGGGCTCGGCCCGGTGGCGAGCGTACTCGGCGCGGGCGCGCTCGAATTCGCGGCGATTGGCGTGGTAGGTGGTGAGGCAGCTCTTCGATTCAAGGTTGTGGTGATACCAGTTCATGTGCGCTCGAAGGCACGCCTCGTGACCCTCGCGCCAGTACTTCCCGACGAAGCAGGTGGCGCCGAGCTGCCGGATGAGGCGCGCTTCAGCCTCCGTAGCAGGCGCATGCCATACTATCACCAGGTAGTCGGAGAGTTCACGGGGACCGCGCGGTGCGGCGATCAGGAAATGCTTCCGCGTGACCTCCCGACCTCCGCGATAGCCGACTACATAGTTCCAGTCGGTGTGGTACGCGGGGACCTTGATCTGGTAGCTGGGGCCCTTCGCTCGCGCGCATTCACGGCCCAGGGCATCGATCAACGCCACCGTCTCGGCGCCGTCGATCTTCCCTTTGATGGTGTCGCCGACGGCGTAGATGGGGTCCGTCACCATCGAGCTTCGCGGGTAGTCCTTGGGCCAGCGGGCGTCCTGGGCGCTCGCGACGCCGAGGGACACGAGGGACAGCAATGTGAGCCAGACGATGCGCAGTCTCAAGATGGACCTCCGTATGCGCTCACTTGGCGGCGACGTTGCCGATCGCGCTGCGGTTGGAGGAGTCATCGAAGCTGCGCACGGCGAAGTACTTCGCGTTGGCAGGCACGCCGGTCACCGTGACCGATTCTCTGGCTCCGGGCGCCTGCGGGTTCGGCTCGCCGGCGAGGTTCGTCGCCATCCACCAGTTGCAGTATTTCGCGTCCTCGTGCTTGTTGAATGCTTCGAGGAACTTCTCGTAGCTGACAATCGGCCTGTCGGAGCACTTCACCTGGTAGCGGGCGACCTTACCGCCGGCATCCGTCGGCGCGGTAAATGTGACGGTCGCCCTGTCGCCGTTAACGGTGACCTTCAGGTCCTTGATTGGCTCGGGCGGCGCGGCGTCCTTTCGCGGGTAGGCGTAGATGTAGAACGTGCGCAGGACGAAGTCGACCTGGCCGTCGTGGTCGCTGACGAAGTTGACCCATCGTGCAACGCGGTCCATCGGCGTGATGTTGGTGCTGTTGTAGCCGCGGTGGCTCCCGCCGCGCCAGAAGTCCAGCGCCCGCTGTTTGAGGAACGGCTCGCCGCTGAGCGAGTAGGCCCGCGCACACACGTCGGGATGAAACCGCGCCAGGAAGCCGCTGCTTGTGATGCCCGTACCGTATTTATCTTTCTTCACCCACGCGAGGTAGTCTTTGACCACGCCCCGCTTCGGGAAGTCCGCCAGCATCTTGCCGTAGTGAAGCGTCGTATGGTCCTGGAAAAGGAGATGTGCCGCTGCCTGGCCATAGGCGATGACCCAGTCCATCGCGTCTTCGTTGCCGGTGACCCGGTGGTACGCTTCGTAGGCGCGCGAGAGCGGCGGGAACATCCAGGTGTGCGGCGACTCCAGCACGAACCACGTGCGGCCCTGCGTGTCTCGAAACTTGCCGGTCTTGAAGTCGTACGTTACACCGGCCTTCCTCATCGCCTCCAGACCCTGCCGGCCGGCGTAGTTGGTCACCCACTTCTCGAGCATCTCGCGCTCGGCCTTCGCCTGGTCCCAGTTCTTCGCGCCTCTGGGCGGTCGCGGCGGGCGCAGCCCTCTGGGCCGCCCCCCACCGTTCACCAGGCCGCGCGGCTCCTTGGTGGGCCGTTGCACGTAGGCTTGCCAGAAGTAGTCGCTCACCTTGCGGACCCATGCGTCCTGCGGCAGGACCATCCGAGCCACCTGCGCGTTGTATGCGCTGCGATTGAAGCCGCGGCTGAAGTAGTTGGCTTGGCCGGGGATCATCTTCTTCGGGCGGCTCTGCGTGTCGTAGTCCTGCTCGACGCGGTCGATGCCGGCCTCCAGGGCGTCGCGCTCGCCGGTGAGCAGATACCATTCGAAGATGCCTGCGGCCCAGTTGTGGCAGTAGCACGTCTTGCAGTCGCCGATGTACGCCAGGTCCCTCGCCATCTCCCAGGTGACCGGCGGCTTGACGTTCTTGGGCGGGACCCACGGCGCGTACAGATAGTTGCGCAGCCCGGTGACCGGGTCCTTGGGGCGCTGCGGGGCGTTGCCCTTGGGGCCGCTGTACCACCACACCCCGCCGTCCTTCCACTTCCAGCCGTTGGTCCGCCAGGCGACGCGGTCCATGAAGTAGTTGGCCCACGAGCGGGCGCTCTGGAAGTACGCGCGCCGCCCGGTGCGGAGGTACATGATGACGAGTTGATCGATCACGTCTTCTTCGGGCGTGTAGTGGTTGTTGGTTCCCTGGTAGTAGCGCGGGTACGGCCGCTGTGGGCCGGTGGGTGTGTGCTTCGGGTCGTACTTCCAGCCCCAGGTGTCGTAGCACTTGACCTCGTCCTTCTGCGTGGCGAACTTGCCGAACGGGAAGTGGTCGCTGTGGAGGTACCACTCGGGGGCGCACTGCAGCCACACCTGCTCTCGGGCGGCCTGCGCCATCGCGGAGAGCTTCGCCGGGTCGTCCGGCGCATCGAAGTCGATCACGTACTGCGAGCTGAGGTGCGAGCAGTCGTAGAACATCCGGCGCGTTTCGTTGAACGGCGCCCCGATCTCGCGGGTCTGCTCGTTCCCGCGCCGGTCCTTGGACTTCTCGATGTTGCCTTTCTCGCGCGTGATGACGCCGCCCAAGACGAGCTGCCCATTCTCGACGGCCACCCGCCGCGCGGGGTCGTGGGCGAAGTACAGGTCGCACACGTAGACGTTCGCCTTGGCCGTCTTCGCGGCGATCCAACCCTGCGCAATATCCTTCACGCCGGCCGACTTCCAGACGACCTCGCCGCCGCTGATTGCTTTCGCGTTGCCGGCGGCCCGAGTGTGCAGGTGTTGTTCAAGGGCGGCGTTGGCCGTCGCGGCGATCGGTTTGCCCGCGCCGAGCTGCGTGCTCTTCACGGTGCCGTTGAGCTTGAGCCGGATCGAAGATTCCTTCAGCAGGCGGTAGCAGTAGTGGTCCGGGTTACTGTTGGCGATGGAGTACTTGACGTGGATGCAGGTCTTGCCAGCCCAGGCGGTGATGCGGGCGATGTACTGGAAGCGGTTCTTGTCGTCGCCGATGAAGCGGCCCTTGACGCAGACCGTGGCCCGCATTGGCCCGGCGTACTCGACGTCGATGCTCGAGGGTTTGTCGGCGACGTAGCGCTTGCCGTCGAAGCCGCCGACGTAGCTGACCTCGGCGCCCGTGATGAGATTGCGGCCGAAGCCGGACACGTCGGCTGTGGTGTTCGCCGTCAGAGTGAACGGCTTGTTTTTGTAGACGACGACTCCCATTCGGCCCGTCTGAACGAGTACCCAGGAGGGCTTCTTTGTGATCGTGATTCCCTCCTCGGGGCGGCGGATGCTCGGCTTTCCCGCCTTCAGCGTCAGCGTCTTCGCCTCGCCCGCCTTCAGATCAACCTGTGTGTCGACGAGGACCCAGCGCAGGTAGCCGTCGTTGTCGACGACCAGCGGCGAGATTTGGAGTGGGATCTCCTTGCCGCCTTCGAACAGCGCAAAGGGTTGCCCCTTCTTGAACATCTCCTTGGGCAGCGGGATGCCGCCGGAGACCGGCTCGGCCTTTCGCTCGACGCCGGCGGGCTCCCTCACCGTGAGAGGGACCGACAACTCCTGAGAAAGGGCCGCGCCCGCGAACAGCACGGCGAAGCACGCAAACAGAAACGTTTTCATGAACATCCTCCCATCTCGGCGGAACAGTCGCCGGGTTGCCTATCGCGCCTTCCTGGCAGCCGGAGCGGGGGCGCGCTCAGCAGTCGCCGTGCGGCTCATCGCGCCTGGTCGGCCGGGGTTGAATGTACTCTATCGCGGGACGGGCGGGCGGTCAAGGCGTTCGAGGCGTCGCTTCCTGTTCGTACAGCAGGCGGTATTCGACGCCGATGCCGCCCTTGGGATGCAGTGTTTCGTAGGCGAGCAGGGCGTGGCCAAGCGTGCCCGCCGCGAGCACGGGAAAGACTTCCTCCGTCGGGCCGGCGACGATCTTGATCTTCGCCTGGTCGGCATAGGTCCAGGCGCCGGTGACCCGCCGCAGGTAGAGGTCGCGGTTGGCGAGGCGCTGCTTGTCGACGATGTGGGCGCGGTTCCACACGACGATGATGCTGCGGCCGTTGTACGCGGCGGCGACGCGGCCGCTCGGCCAGGTGCCCTCCTTGGTGCCCTTGAATCCGCCGGGCCGGCCCATCGGCCAGCCCTTGTAGCCCTTCCAGCGCGCAGCGTCGAGGCAGTTGACCAGCTTGCCGTCGGCCTTCATCGCGGACAGGGCCCGCCGGGACTTGACCGCGCCAAACTCCGTGGTCTTGCCGTCGGGGGTGACGGTGCATCCGATGATGGCGCCGTTGCCACCCCAACCCCACGGGTCGTGCCTGGGGCAGACGTTGAAGAAGACGAAGCCCTTGCTCCACGCGGCGGCGACCGTGGAGGAGCCCACCGTCTTGCCGTTCCACAGCCGCTTGCCGCCGGCGGCGGGGGTGACCTTGCCGTTCTCGCCGGCGAGCGCGGCGTACCAACGCTGGCAGACGAGGAAATGCGTGCCGGTCCAGGCGACGGCGGGCTTCTCGCCGCGCGGGAGGATGGTCATCGGCTTGGACTGCGTGGCAGCGCCGGCAGTGCCCAGGCGCTTGCCCAGAATCTCGAAGAACTTGCCGCTGCGGAAGTCCTGCCACACAACGAGGAACATGCGCTTGCCGTCCGATGCGATGGCCGGATTCGCCTGCCCCCCCTTCCCGCCGGCCATGAGGAGGGGCTTGCCGGCTTTGCCGCCGCGATCCAGGTAGCTGGCGTACACGTCGTAGTCGTTGCCGTTGCGCAGGTCGGACCAGGCGACGAGGAACCGTCCGCCACAATACGCCACGGTCGGGCTGTCCTGGACGCCCCTGGCGGTGCAGATATTGATGGGCGTCTTGTCGAGCGGCCTGCCCTGTTCATCGAGCCGAAGGCCGAGGATATCGCTCTCTCCGCCGAGCCCGTTGTAGCCCTCCTGCCAGACGACGAGGTAGGTCCCGTCGCCATAAGCAACCGCGGGATGGCGCTGGTACAGCAGCTTTCGACGCGGCAGGACGAGCACGTCGCTCATCGAGAGACGCGGCGCAATCTGCCTCATCTTCGTACCGGCGGCAGCGGCGGGGGACGCGAGAACAGAGACCAGGACGAGGCTGGCAAGGCAATAGACGCTGGCTTTCATCGGTTTCCCTTCTTCCTGACGACGCGAATGCAGCCGGCGCCGCGAATATACACGTTGCCGTCTGCATCGACCCCGGCCGGGTTCCCGCCGACGGCGTCGCGCCACGGCCCGACGTACGCCGCGTGCTTGCCGGGGCCGGGACCGAACGTCTTCATCCAACCGCCGCTGATGCGGCGGATTCTACCGCCCTCGTCGGCCGAGCGGCAGAGGGCGAAATCGTGTTTACGGTTGAAGAAGACGGCGACCGGCCCGCCGCCGGGATGGAAGCGGGCCTTGAGCGCCGGGCCGTCCGAGGGCCGGCCCTTTTTCTCTCCGGGCAGCACCCCGGCCACCGTCGTCACCAGCTTCTTCTTGAGATCGACCTTTCGCACCGCCATGCCCCAGCGGTCGGCCACGTACAGGCTCCCCCGTCCGTCGTAGGCGAGGCAGGAGAGTCCGCCCATGATGCGGTCGAACAGCGCCTGGTGCAGCGGCCCGTTCCGCCGGCCCGTCCCGCCGTTCAGTGTGGTGACGACGCCGTTCTCGATCTTGCGGAGCCAGTTGCCGTCGAGCACGTACACCACGCCTTTCTCGTCCACCGCGAGGCTGTCGAAGGGCGTGGTGAAAAGGGCCTGGCTGCCGGGGCCGTCTCGATGCCCTTTCACCCCGGGCACCCCGGCGACGGTGTTGGTGTGCCAGCGTCCGTCGGGTTTCTTTTCGATCTTGCGGAGGGTGAAGTTGGCGCCGTCCACGACGTAAAGGAGATTGTCGTTCGCCGTGGCAATGACGGCTGCGCCGCCGAACGTCGCCTGCCACGGAGGGCCGTCCGTGTTGCCGGCCATGCCGGGGGAACCGGTGAGCAGGCGGGCCTTGCCGCCGGAGGTCACGATCTGGACGAACGTTCCGCAGGCGACATATGCGTTGCCTCTGCTGTCGAACACGACGCCGCCGGCGGCGGCGCCTTCGAGCTTGGGGCCCTGAAGGAAGTCGCGAACGGCGGGGTTGCCGCAGAACCAGTCCACGTACCACTCGTCCACATCATCAACGAGGATGTAGTCGCGCGTGTCGGCGGCCTGCGCCGTCAAGGCCGCGAGAAGAACTGCGGGGAGAAGCAGGAAGCACACCATTAAGGGCGATCTCACGCTCACGTTTTGATCTCCGTGAAGTACCGCTGGAGTGGCTTTCGCAACACTGATTGTACCGGGTAAGGAGGGCCTGTCAACATCGACGGTCGAAGACTGCTCGGAAGCTGAAGAGACAGAAACCGCCAAAAGGGGGCGGTGCGGTGGCAACACCAGAGCCCCGTGAAAGCCCCAGGGGGAGTGACCGGGGCTTTCGGGGGTGGGGCTACGTCCGTGTGGGCCGACGGGCCAAAAGATGCGGAATCCGAATCGTATAGGGAGACCCGCCGGCCCCCGGTTGGCGAACCACCGCACCGGCGAGATTATACCCTGCGGCGAGCGCGGGCGCAAGTCTCTTGGCGTGACTGATTTGCCACCGGGCACACCTGTCACATGGCGGGTCGGGCGGCGCGGCCGGAGTTGGCTTGGCGTCCCGCCGGCCGGATGGTTCCTGGCTCAGTCCGTATCCTTGCCGTCGATGGTGCCGACAGTGATGTCCAGGTCTTCGCGGCGCTTGATGTCCGTGATCTGCCCGTCGGTCAGATACACCACCCGGTCGGATGCGGCGAGCATCTTGTGGTCGTGCGTGGCAGTGATCACCGTCACGTGGAAGTCATCCTTCAGAGTCTCGAGCATGCGGATGATCTCCTCGCCGGTCTTGAGGTCCAGGTTGCCGGTAGGCTCGTCGGCGAGGATGATGGCGGGGTCATTGGCGAGCGCCCGCGCAACGGCCACGCGCTGCTGCTGCCCGCCCGAGAGTTGGACCGGCTTGTGAAGCAGCCGGTCGCCCAGGCCGACCGTGGTGAGCAGCTCCGCCGCCTTGTCCTGGGCATCCGCCTGGATGGTCCCCGAGAAGAGCATCGGGAACATCACGTTTTCGAGGGCCGTGGCGACCGGGATGAGGTTAAAGGTCTGGAAGATGTAGCCGATCTTGTGGCAGCGGAGCCAAGCCAACTCGAACGTATCCAGCGCGGCGATGTCCACCTCGTCGATGAACACCTCCCCTTCATCCGGCTTGTCAAGCCCGCCAATCATGTTGAACAGGGTGGTCTTTCCCGATCCGCTCGGCCCCATGATCGAGACGTACTCGCCGCGCTTGACGGACAGGTCTACCCCGCGCAGCGCGTGAACCGCCTCGCCGCCAAGATGGAACGTCTTGCGGACGCCCAGGGCGCGGACGACGTGAACCGCGAGCAGCACGTCAGCTCCGTCCTGTCCCGCGAAAGCCTCGTTCGTCACGGGCGCGTCTTCAAGGCTGTCGTTCTCGTCGTTCATCATTTATATCTCGGAACGCATCGCATCGACGGGCTGCATCTTCGCGGCCCGCCAGGCCGGATACAGCGCGCCGACGACCGTCAGCGCCGTGCCCGCCAGAAGGCAGACCAAGAGCAGTTTGGCCAGTTCGGCGAACGGGATCAGCCCCCACATCTCCGAGCCGTACACCGTCCAGCCTTCGAGCAGGGCCAGGCCGAGCCCAATGGTGACGCCGATGGCGGTGCCCACGAACCCCTGGAGGGTGCTTTCCAGCAGGAACAGCTCGACGATCAGGAAGTCGAGCGCACCCAGACATTTCATGGTGCCGATCTCGCTGAACCGCTCGGTGACACTGAGCAGCATGGCGTTGAGGATGCCTACAAAGCTGACCATCAGCGCCAGGCCGACCAGCCACCACGTCTGCATGCGCGCGTCGGCGTCGTCCAGTGCCTTCAGGACCGCCGCTTTCTTCAGCCTTTCGAGCAGCTCCGGCGAGCCGTGCTTGGCGATGTGCCGCTTGAGCGTGTCGTCACACACGATGTAGGTCAGGAACGCCAGGGCCAGGATAATGCCGCTGGTAACGAGCAGCGAGCGGAGCAGGCGCACGCGGATGTTCTTCCAGGCGATCTCAAACGCCCTGCTGAAAGGCAACTGCGCCTGCTTTTCTACCCTGCCGTGGAAGTCCATGCCGTCCGTCCGTGGGTCTCGCCGTCTAATTCCGCTTCCGTTGAACTCGATCCTTATCGATGGCCATCACGATCAGGCCTTTGGTCATCATAGTCTTCAGAAAGGTGGTCACCGCGAGTTCGGCCTCCGCCCGGCTTACTCTGTGCTTCTGTGCGAACTTTCGGACAATGGCCTTGACGTCGGATTTCCCGTTGCAGGACTCGTACACCTCGCGGCCGAGCACGTCGAGTCCAAAGCTCCGCTCCACCTCGCTCTCGCCGCCCCACCAGCCCAGCCAGCGGCGGCGCACCCGCCGGAAGGTCACCTTCACCCCGCCGTTGGGGCGCTCTTCGCGGCGCACGGCCGGCGCCTGCTCGGGACGCCCGGAGAGCACCGTGTCGCGGTCGAGCTTCCTTCTCGGGCTCACGCCTCGCCTCCAGATTCGAGCTGCGCCCAGTTCATCGACGCCAGCGCATCCGCCAGCCTCGCGTCGTTCGGCCCGCCGCGCGAATCGTATTCCGCCACGAGCAGTCGGCCGAGCTGCTCGTCGTGCACCACGGCGGCCGCGCTGTATCGGGGCGCAAGCACGCCGAGCGGGAAGGGGAAGCGCTTCCGCCCCGCGCGCCGAATCCCATCCAACTGCCTCCCGAACGACTCGACGGACCACTTCTGCGGCGGATTGGCCGGCCGGTACTTACGGTGCTCTCTGAACACCGGGAATTCGAGCCACTTCGCCAGCTCCCGCCGCGCCAGGGCCAGTGCCGAGGGGTACACCTGCCGCAGCACCAGCCGGTCTTTCTGCCTCGACCGGAGCTGGAGGGCGATGTCTCCCAGTTTCAGCCGCCGGTCGCAGAGGACAAACCCGGCCGGCGACTCGAAGCTGGCCCCGTAGATGGCCCAACGCGTGGGGGCATCGTGTGCCGAGACCTTCAGCGTCGGCAGCGCGCGGGAAGTGGCCGTCCGCTGGTCTTTTTTCGACATTTCGCCGCTGACGACCACTTCCATTACCAGACGACCTGCGGGCGCGCAGCCGTACCAGACCGCCGCCTGGGCCGGCCCACGGCCGGGAACCCACGCGGCGTTCTCGAACCCTGGGGGCGCGGGCTTGCCGTCGGCGGCAGCCTTCGCCCCGGCCTTTTTCAGGCGCCGCCGTGTCCAGCGCGCCCCGTCGAAGCTCTCGTTCTCGTGCCGCCACCACTTGACTTGCATAATCGCCTGGCCTTCGTCGCCCAGTATGATCGACCCTTTCTCCCAAGCGCCCTCGATGCGCAGCGGCCGCCAGTGCTCGGGGACCCGCACCTGCCAGCCGGCCCACGCCAGGGAACTCGAACACGATTGGCGTGACCGCGCCGCCATCGGCTTCAGACCTCACACGTACAGTTTGATCACACTCTTGCTCATCAGCACAAAGCCCAGGCTGAGCATGGTGATCAATCCCATCCCGGCGGAAAAGCCCGCCGCAAACACAATCCGGTATTGCGGCCACTTTTCCCCGAACCACTTGCGGAAAACGAAACGCCCCAGCAGCGCCCCGATGAACATCGGGATCACCGCCTGGGGCATGGTCTGGTCGAGCCCCCGGACCACGCCGTACACCAGGAACACGGGCAGGCCGAAGTGCGCCAACCCCATGTAGACCAGCATCGCCAGTCCGAACCCGATGCCGATATACTCGGGCCGGAACGCGTTCATAAACGGGCTCGCCGCTTCATCCGGCAGCGTGGCCGACCACATCAAGCCCTGGCGGTAGGCATTGAGCTCCCAGAACTCGTTGGCGTAGGGGAACATCTCGCTGGGGACCGGCCCGATGGACCAGATGAACTGGCTGAAAACGACGGCCCCAATGAACACGACGGGGAACACGAGGAAGTCCGCTTTGAGCATCGAGATGAGCTTCGTGCCGGTGAGCTCGGCGGTCCGGAACTGCCGGACCTGCCCCGTGTAGTTGTGCATGGGAATCGGGGCGAACCAGATCGCGGCGCCCTTGTACCCCGAAAGGATGAAGGTGGCTTCACGGAAGAACGGGATGGCGACCTGGCGGCCAATGATGCCCTCCATCCGCGACGACACGTAGCTGATGAACGGCGTGTAGACAAACCCGTACACGATCAGCAGCCAGAGCGGGAAGACCTCGCCTTCGAGCGGCCCGGACCAATGGTTGACCAGCTTGTAGGTCAGCCATATGTAGGTGCAGGTCGACACGAAGTAGATCCCCAAGGCGACCCATACGGGGATGTCTCCACGGCCGGGCGGCGGCTGGAACAGCTTGCGCAGATCGATGCGGGATCGGGCCAGGTCCCCCATCTCCTTCCGCTTCTTGCGGAAGCTGCTGTACACGTGGAAGAACCCGATCGCCGCGATGGCCAGGCTCAGCCCCAGCCCGAAGCTGAAGTAGAAGTCCATGGTGTTGGACTGGATCGTCTGGATGGCGCCGATGCCCTTGCCCCAGCCGCGCAGGATCCCCGCCTGGTACAGGAGCGGGTTGGCGATGACGGTGATGATCAGGCCGGCGAAGCCGCCGACCATGGCCCAGAACGGCATGACCATCCCGGTGATGAGCAGCCCGATGTTGAAACTGATCATGATGGGCATGGCGGGCAGGATGTCCTCGGTGTACGTGGTCAGGTCGACGAACGGCAGAGGGATGAGGCGGATGGGCTCGGCGAATATGGCGCTGGTGATGTTGGGAATGGCAAGGTAGACGAAGCCGAAAGCGATTCCGGCGGCGCCGCCCATGCTGAACGTCCTCCACCGCCACGTCTCCCGCTGGCTGGAGGCATCCGCCAGCGCCGTCATGCCCATCGCGCCCACCGGCGCCATCGGGAAGGGAAGCTCCTCGATGTCGGAGGTAATCCGGTACAACACGTAGCCCAGCCCGAAGTGGTCCAGCCGGCCGATGAACATCCCCAGCAGCATCAGGCCGAGCGGGACCAGCCAGGCTTTCATGAAGAAGTCGCGCTGGGCGAGGATGTCAGGGGCAGTCGGCGCGTACCAGGCTGGGATGTGGTCGGTGATCCCCAGCTTCTGCATCTCGGCGCTCTGGGCGATGAACTGCCGCCACAGGAGCCCCTGCCCTCCGGTCGCCATCACCGCGCCGCACATGTAGAACAGGACGAAGATCTCGGGGCGCCTCAGCTTCTTGAGGGCGCGGCGCGCCACTTCGACGTACAGGATGACGGTGACCCATTGCGCGGCGCCGCCCATTCCGATGCCGGCGACCAGCGTCATGTAGAGCTGCGACGGCGCCATCACCAGCCCGACGAACAGCGCCATGAGGACCGTACCCCACCCGAAGCCCTTGTGGAACTCGCCGGGGGGCTTCATCAGGTCGCGGAATTCCTGGAGTTCCTTGTCTTCTCGCATGGCGGTCCTACTGCGGCGCGGCCGCGCCGCCCAACTTCTCCTTCGCCTCGGCAATGTACTCGAGCATGCGTTCCAGCTTCAGCTTCCGCCAGCCGAGAAGCTGTTTCCTCAGATCGCTCAACAACACGCGGTTCATCTTCCGCCAACTGGATTCCTGGCCCGACTGGCGTTCAAGCTCGACGTGCATGCTGTAGACTTCCTCTGCGCCCATCCGGCGCACGAGCACCCGGAGCCGCTGGCGGATGCCCAGGTCGTAGGGTGCCAGCCATACGGTTGCTTCGAGGCCCATCAGCGCGGGGGCCTCGCTTCCCTCCGGGCCGGCCTCCCCCGTGTCCGGACCCTCTGCTTCTGCGGGCGGCGCGGTGTCGTCGGTGTCGATATGAAACGCGCGCAGGTCGTCGCTGCTGAAGGTCCCGATGGCCCCCTCCCTGTGTGCATCGAGATACTCGTACAGGAACGCCATCACCCCGTTGGCGGTCCGGCGGGTCACCGTGAAGGGGAGCTTGTCGCGTATGACTCCATTCTCCGGCTCGGGCACCTTCCATCGCATCTCGTTGCTGGGGGTGGCGAGCTTACCTGCCATGAACGCCGGCACCAGCGACGACAGGATCACTACGCCCAGCACGGTCACCATCGTCAGAATGGCCTGGGTGCCGGAGTAGTTCAGGGTGAGCCCTCCCATCCAGCCCAGCTTGCTGAAGGCGGTCGCGGTTCCCTGGCCCGCGATGTAGCCGAAGATCGAGCCCATCAGACCGTACGTCACCGCTTCGGCCAGGAACAGGAACCCGACGTGGATCGGCGCCAGGCCGAGGCTGGTGTAGATGTAGATTTCCCTCTTCCGCTCGGCGATCGAGCTCAACATGGTGTTGAAAATAATGAGCCCCGCGATGACAACTGGGATGATGAGGCTCTTGGGGGCGCGAGGGCGCGGGGGGGTGGCCGCCAGCACCTGCACGCCGTCGGTCGAGCCGTAATAGATGGGGAAGGCGAGCCGGTGCGCCAGGTCGGAGGCCAGGTCCCTCGCCTCCGGGACGGATTCCGTTCTCACTGCCGCGCTTCGCAGGGTACTCCCCGGGATCCCCGCCACCATCGACGCAGGCAGGACGACCACGGACTCGCTCGACACGTGCGCCAGTTGAACGTCCGGCTCGATGGTGGTGCCGGTCTCCAGCTCCATGGCGAGCCGGTCCATGTTCGTCGTGGTGAGC
>CAZDHT010000085.1:0-18007 GCA_964505325.1 uncultured Planctomycetota bacterium
GCCAGCGGCACGAACACCGATTTCGATGCCTGAAGCTACACTAACGCGGGCTGCGCCGCTCGTCGCCGATGGCGGTCAAGCCCCTCAAGACCCACCGGTTGAGCAGCACAAAGGCGAGCATGATCGGCAACAGCGCCGAGATGACAATGATCATGATGTCGTTCCACATCAGGCCGCGGAAATCGGCCATCAACCGGCCGAGCAGGATCGCGACCGTGTAGTTCTCTGGCGAATCGACCACCGCGTGCGGCAGCACGAACGAATTCCAGGTCGAGATGAACTGAAGCACCGTCAGAGTCGCCACGGACGGCCACACCGACGGCAGGACCACGCGGAACAGGACGCCGAACTCCGACAGGCCGTCCAGCCTCGCCGAATCGATCAGGCCGTCGGGGACGGCCGAGATCGCGTGACGCATGTAGAAGATGCCGAACCCCGTGACGCAGAACGGCAGGATCAGCGCCAGTATCGTGTCGTAGATGCGCATGGCAACCGTCAGGCGGAACAGCGGCATCATCAGGATCACCGTCGGCACAGCCATCGAGGCGAGCACCAGATCGAACAGCGCCGCCTTGCCGGGAAACTGCTTCTTGGCAAACGCATAGCCCGCCATCGAGCTGATCACGACGCCGAGCAGCGCGCAGGTCAGGCTGACGACCATGCTGTTCCTCGCCGCCACTCGCAGCGGCCGGGGATCAACCTGGACCTCCCGTCGCACGGCTTCCTCGGGAAGCTGCCGCTTGGTCAGGAGATAGTAGTACGCGGCGTCGACCCGGGACCTCGGCTTCTGGGCGGTCCAGATCATGAAGACGAAGGGGAGGAGCGTGATCGCCGCGAAGAGCCAGATCAACGCCGCGGACCACCAGCGGCCGGTCCGGCGAGCAGGCCTGTGCGTGCGTTGTGCGCTCACGACCAATCGAGCCTCTTGTTCAGCAGGCGGTTCTGGAGCAGGATCACCACGACCGTCACGGCGAACAGGACGACGGACAGCGCCGCGGCGCGGCCCCAGTCCCCGTCGAAATAGACGCGGCGATGCACGAGGAACCCGAGGTTCACGGTCCAGTTCGCCGGTCCACCGTCCTCCGTCATCACATAGATCTCCTGAAAGACATTCTGCACGTTGATGATGAGCATGATCAGGCACAGCCCGAGCGTGCCCAGGCACATGGGCAGCGTGACAAAGGCGAACGTCTGGGACTTCGAGGCGCCGTCGACGCGGGCGAGGTCGTACGTCGCCTGCGGGATGCGGCCCAGCGCCGAAAGAAGGATCAGTGCGAAGAACCCGGTGTCCCGCCACACGCACATCAGGGCGATACAGGGCATGGCAAGGTACGGCTCCGCCAGCCAGCCGGCCCAGCCGGGGCCGTGCTCGAATCCCAGGATGCGCAGGACAAGATCGATTGAGCCGCGGTAAGGCATGTACGCGGCGCGCCAGATCAAGGCCGCCCCCACGGCCGGGATGAGACAGGGCGAGCAGAAGATCGCCTTCAGGAACGGCCGGGAGATGACCCGCCGCCGCAACAGGACGGCAACCGCGCCCGCGGCCAGTAACGTGAGGGGAATGTAGACGATGCTGAAGTACGCGGTGTTGAGAATGCTCCGCCAGACGGCCGCGCTCGAGATGACCTGCCGGTAGTGCGAAAGGGCGATGCTCCTCGCCGTGCCGGTGATCGGGTCGTAGTTCGTCACACTGGTCGAGATCAGCCAGATAACCGGGTAGAGGAAGAAGAGCCCCAGAAAGACCAGCGCGGGCGCCAGCAGGAAGTAGGCTTCCAGATGCCGCGTGCGCGGCTTGAGAAGTTCGGGCTCGGAGTACGATTTGGCCACGGGTCGGAGAGGTCCCTGTTCAGTGCCGAGAGATGACGTACGCCACGACCACAAACACGAGCAAGCCCACCAGGCTCATGCCCAACGTCACCGTGGCCGAGGGGTGCCCGATGTCGGTGTACAGGCACGACAGCGCCCGGTCGCCCTTCTCGTAAGCCACGCCGACCGCTTTGGCGACCCCGCGCTCGTCGTCAAGGGGGATCAGGATCGAATGGATCGCCCCGATCCAGTCCTTCGAGCACTTCCCCTCCCAGATCAACGACGGGACGACCGGGATCGCGTCGCGCACGCTCTCGGCAAACGCGCGAAGCCGCGGCCGGCGCGCATACCGGTCGCCTGCCAGCAGCTCGCGCCGGATCGAGAGCGCAGAGGTGCAGCCGTCGACCCCCTTCGCGACCATCTCCTGCGCCGTGCGGCCCGCGAGGAACTTCAGCAGCTTCACCGCCGCGTCCCTCCGAGCCCCCTCGACGAAGGCCGGGATCGAGGCGAGGCGGAACTCCACGCAGCACCGGTCTCGGCCGTCGGCCGGCCTCGGAACCCGCCCGACGCCGATCTCGAATTGGCGTGGAGCATCCGGCCCAAGGCACAGTCCGCTTGGGCCGGAGATGACCATTGCGGCGCGGCCGGCACGGAACTGACCGAGGGCCCGCGCGTCGTCGCTGACCACGCACTCGGGGGGTGAAAACTCCTGGAGTTCGAGCAGGAGGCTCATGACTCGCTGCCCTTGCCCCCGGTCCGGGTTGAAGATCCAGCGCATTTGCCTTTCGTGAAACAGAAGCAGTCCTTCGCCGAGTTGCGCCACGAACGTCGCGAAGTGCTTGCCGAGGTCCGGCGAGAGCTTGCCGGCCAACGCGAGGCCGTACACGTCGGCCTTCCCGTCGCCATCCGTGTCGCGGGTCAGCTTCTTTGCCGTGTCGACAAACTCCCGCCAGGTCTGCGGCGGCTTGTCGTCCGGCAGCCCGCCCTCGCGAAATGCCGCCCGGTTATACAACAGCAGCTTAGGCCGCGCGGCCCAGGGGACGGCGTAGAGCTCGTCGCCCCAATGGCCGAGGTGCCAGGCGCTCGGTTCGCATTCCCGGCCAATGGAAATGAGGTCCGCGGCGGTAAGCTGCTTGACGGCGCCGCGCCGCGCCAGGATGCCCACCTCGCCGGCGTCCAGCTCGACCACGTCAGCCGCCCGCCGCGCGATGATGTGCCGCGTCAGATGCTCTAGCGTCGGCCGAGCCCCGACCAGGGCCACCTGTACCTCCGAGTGCCTCCCGTTGAACTCCGCCAGGATTGCCTCCAGAAGCTTGTACTCGTGGGAGCCCGGCTTGGCCAGTGTGTGGAACCTGAGTTCCGTGACCTTTCCCGAATCGTTGCAGCCCTGCCATCCGGCCGCAAGCAAGGCGAAAAGGGCCAAGTGTGCCAGTCTTCGAGATCGGCGCATGGTCTCCTCGCGGCAGCACGAGCCGTAACGACGGTGATTTCATGGTAGGCCCGCGCGCCAGACCTGTCAATTGCGCGTTCCACTTTGTCTTGACCACAGCGCCTGGTCGGATACAATACCGGTGGCCAAGAGATACCGGAAACGGATGAGCGATGCTGAAGGTCCGAACCTATCCCGATGCCGTGCTGAGCCACCGGGCGGCGCCGGTCAAGCGCATCGATCGGGAGTTCCTCCGGCTGGTCAACGAGATGTTCGACACGATGTACCGCGAGAAGGGCGTCGGCCTGGCGGCGCCGCAGGTCGGCGAGAGCCTTCAGGTGTGCGTCGTCAACTGCACCGGCAAGAAGGACGGCGAACTGGTGCTGGTCAATCCGGCCATCATCGAGTCGAGCGGCGAGGTAAGCGACGAAGAGGGCTGCCTCAGCGTGCCGGGCATCCGGTCCGACGTCATCCGGGCCGAGCGGGTCAAGGTCCGCGGCTACGACCAGAACGGTAACGAGATCGAGGTCACGGCTGACGGGCTCCAGGCCCGCTGCCTCCAGCATGAACTCGACCACCTCAACGGGCGGCTCTTCGTCGATCGGCTGGGCGAGGCCGCGCGCATGGTGATCCGGCCCGGCCTCAAAGCGCTGGAAGAGCAACACAAGAAGCAGGCCTGAGAGTTGATGTCCCGATTGCGCGGATCACTTGTCTATTCGCCCTCGCTTTCCCTATAATCGTCCCCGTGACCAGACTGCACCTCGGGCCCAATACGGAGCTGCTGATCGCGGAGCGCGCTCTCGGCGTGCCCGCGTTGGTGCTCGGGCTCGCGGCGGGGCTTGACTTCTTCTTCTGGCTGAGAGCGCGGTCGGGGGTCCAGTCGCTGCCGGGTCGTATCGTCCTGTTCGCGGCATCGCTGCTGGGCGGCGTGGTGGTGGTCGGCGGCTTGATCTCGGCCGCCGGGCTCATCAATCCCCTCTTCGGCTGGGTGTGCGCCGGGCTGGCGCTCGTCGCGGTTGTTTTCGCGTCGTACTTCTGGGGGACTCGGGGCGCGACCGCCGGCGGCGCCGTCTTGCTGCTCGTGCTGCGCCTGCTGGCCATCGCGATACTGGTCCTGCTCTACTTCGAGCCGACCCTGAAGTTCGTCCGGCGCGACGTGCACCGCTCGAAGCTGCTGGTGCTGGTCGACGGCTCGGGCAGCATGAAGATTGACGACGGGCCCAGCAAGCTCACCCGGCTGGACTGGGTCAAGTCCGAGCTCCTTGGCAAGGCCGGTGTTCTCGCACGGCTGGAGGAAGATTTCGAGGTCGAGTTGTACTCGTTCTCCGAAACACTCGAACCCGAGACCGAGCGTTTTGCCGACCTTGAGCCGGTGGGCCAGTCCACGACCTTTGCGTCCACGGTCGGTGAGGCGTGCGCGAAATGCGACAAGCTCACCACGACGGGAGCGCTGGTCTTCTCGGACGGCATCGACAACTCGGGCCACGACCCGGTCGACAAGATCGCTCGGGCGGGCCTGCCCGTGTTCCCCGTCGCCGTGGGCAGCAAGCTGCGCGAGAAGGGCGACTTCAAAGACATCGCCGTGACCCGTGTCGACTACGAGCGCTACGTCGCGGCCGACAACAAGACGGAGATCACCGCGCACATCGAGGGAGTCGGATTGAACGGACGCCACGTGGACGTGGTTTTCAAATTCGGCGGCAAGGCGAAGGATACTCAGACGCTTGTGCTGGACGATTTCCCCGGCACGCAGTCGGTCAAGCTCACGTTCACCCCCACCAAGCCGAAGGATGACAAGCCGGTCAAGTGCTCGGTCTCGGCCACCGAAGATCCCGACGAGCGCATCAAGGACAACAACAAGAAAGAGTTCGACGTGATCGTGACCGAGCCGGCAATCAAGGTGCTGTTGGTGGAGGGCGTGGTCCGCTGGGAGTACAAGTACTTGCTGCGCACGCTCCAGATGGACCCGAACGTGTCCCTGGTGGCGCTGGTGCAGGTGCGGCGCGGCGTGTTCAATCAGCAGGGCACCGTGAAGGACATCAAGCTCACCGGGTTCCCCAGCGACTACGATACGCTGAAGAAGTTCAACGTGCTGATATTCGGGGACATCCACCGGAGCTTCTTCACCACGTCGCAACTGAAGAACGTCCAGAAGCTGGTCGAGTCGGGCGGCGGGTTCGTGATGACCGGAGGGTATTCGACGCTCGGGCCGGGCAAGTACGAAAGCACTCCCATCGAGGAAATCCTGCCCGTCAACCTCGGCCACGGGGACACCCGGGGCGAAGACATGGGGCAGGAGAAGAGCCCGTTCAAGCCGAAGCTCACGCCGGACGGTGTCGTGCATCCCATCTTCTCCGGCATCACGCCGTTCTTTGCCACGGCGAAGCACCCGGCGCCCCCGCACATGCCGCCCCTGCTGGGATGCACCCGCGTCGGATCGGTCAAACCGGGCGCGACCACGCTGGCCGTCCACCCCGGCCGCACGGGGCCCGACGGCAAGCCGCTGGTCATCGCTGCGGTCCAGCGATACGGCCGCGGCCGGACAATGGTGTTCCCCTCCGACACGACTTGGAAGTGGTACCTGGGACTGCGCGGCCTGGGCAGAGACACCCCCTACATTCGGTTCTGGGGCCAGGCGCTGCGCTGGCTCGCCGGCCAGGAAGTCAAGGAGAGCGAGAAGGAAGGACTCACCGTGTACACCGACCGGCGCTACTATGAGCCGGGCGCCACCGTCCGCATCTACGCCCGCGTCCGCGACAAAGAAGGCCAGGCGACCAACCAGGCCAACGTCACGGCCGTCCTCACCGGGCCCACGGGAGCGGTGACCCGGCGGCAGGTGCCCTACATCCCCGGGTCGACGGGGAAGTACGAGGTCGACTACGATCCGCCGTCGCCCGGGAAGTACGACATGCTGGTCAAGGCCGAGACGCTCGACGGGCCGATCGGTGAAGCGCTGCGCCTGGAGTTTCGGGTGGGCCGGCCCAACCTCGAATTCGACAGGCTCGACCTGAACGATGAGCTGCTCAAGCGGCTGGCCGACAAGACCAAGGGGCGGTATGTGACGATGGTCGGCCTGAACAACTTCGTCGCTCGGCTGAAGAGCACCGAGCAGGCGGACAGCACCATCAAGAGCGTCGACGTGTGGAGCGACAGCACGCTCCAGGTCTTCGGCCAGGGCATCTCGCTCTATCTGCTGGCGGCGTTCCTCGTCTTCTCCGCTCTGGTCACCACCGAGTGGGTCCTGCGCAAGCGGAGGCAACTGATCTGAGGCACCGCCCGGCTACCGACGCGCGGGGCGAATGCGGAAGATGGCGAGGATGAGCGACACCAGGATGACGCCCAGGCCGACGTAGAAGTGCCGCTCAAGCGCCTCGTTCAGCACGAACATCGCGAGCAGCGACGCGAGCACCGGCTTGAGGTAGAAGATCGACGTGCCCGCCGCGATGGGGACATGGTTGAGCCCGTAGAAATAGAGGTAATAAGCAAGCCCCGTCGCCAGCAGCGACAGGTACGCGAGCCAGCCGGCGGTTGCGACGGACTCAACCGGCCCCCACTCCCCGATCAGCGGCAGAAACAGCAGCGCGCCGACCGTGAAGATGACACCGTTGACAAACAGCGGCCCGTACCGTGCCACGTACCGCTTGGCCGCCGTCACGTAGAACGCGAAGCAGATCTGCGCACCGAACATCAGCAGGGGCGCCTGTGCGGCGCGCATGGTCGGAAGCTCGAACCCGAAGCTCACGATGAACACGCCGACGAACCCCAGCGCCACGCCGACCAGGCGCAGCCAGCTCAGTGACTCGCGCAGCACGAAGTGCGCGGCCACCGCGCAGAACACCGGGTTGATGCTGAAGATCACGGCGCCGATGGACGCGTCGAGCCCCAGCGGCCCGAGGCTGTGGTGGTAGGCCCAGAACGTGGCGGTGACGCCGATCGCGCCCAGTGCGGACAGCGCCAGGAAGTCGATGAGGGTGACCTTGAGGAACCGGCGGGCGCTCAGGCACAGGAACATCACGCCGGGCGGCAGGAAGCGGATGAACGCCAGGAAATTGGGGTCCACCCCGCGGATGTGCACGCTGACCACTTCGACCGTGCTGTAGAAGCAGATGGTGCCGAAGATCGCAAGGTAGTAACGCATCATCACAATACCTGTTGGCGCGTCAGCGTTGCCACGACGGCAATGGACCGGGCGCTCGAAACGAGAAAAGTCTCCGCTAGCACTCGGTCCCCTGTTGGCCGGCCAGCGCCTGGAGGCGGGCGACGCTCTCTTTCGTGAGGTCCACGGGCAGCGGCTTCGAAACCGAGCCGGTGTACAGGGACAGGTGCGGGAAGGGGATCTCGATGCCTTCCGCGTCGAAGCGTTTCTTGATGTTGGTCAGCAGCTCGCTCTTGAGGGTCAGCCAGTCGGCCTGCGCGGCCCAGACCACGAAGAGCAGATCGACCGACGAGGTGTTGAAGTTCCAGCAGAAGCACAGCGGCTCCGGCTCCTGGAGCGCGAGCGGATGCTCGCGGGCGACGTCGAACAGCACCTGCCGGACGCGCTCGACGTCCTCCTTGTACGCGACCCCGATCATCAGATCGACACGGCGGATGGGGAACCGACTGTAGTTGATGACCTTTTCCTTGATGAACGTTTCGTTGGGGATTCGGACGAAGCGGTTGTCGAACATCCGCAGCTTCACGGAGAGCAGGTCGACGGACAGGATCATGCCGAGTGTGTCGCCGACCTGGACCATGTTGCCGACCTTGAACGGCCGCTCGACGGCGAGGAAGATGCCGCTGATCACGTTGGACAGGCTGGTCTGTGCGGCGAAGCCGATGGCGATGCCGGCGACGCCCGCGGCGGCGAGGATGGCGGTCAGCTTCACGCCCATCTGGCCCAGTACGGTGAGGACGATGATCACCCAGCCGGTGTAGAGGATGAGCTTCCGGGCCAGTGCTCCGCGCTCGTCGCTGAACCGCCGGCCCACGGTGCGCCCGGTCCACCGGCCGAGCATGCTGACGAGCACCGCGCCGATCAAGAGGACGATGGCGGCGTAGAGGAAGCGGTCGACGGCCTGCCAGGAGAAGGGTGAGGCGGGTCCGCCGGCCTGGGCGGCGGACGGGACGGCGCTTTCCGCCGCCAGCAGTAGTGTCGCCAATCCGTTCACGTCCACCTCCAGTCACGATCCGTGTGCGGCTTACCCTCCGCCGGGCAAGACGTGGAGCAGGCCGACGGTGCGGGCCAGGATCCCGCCGCGCTGCTGCTCGCGTGGCTGGGACCGCGCCTCGGCCCCGGGCGCGCCGGGCGGCGGGCCGGGCGACATCTCGATCCGCTGCGGATCTTTGACCCCGGAGCTGGTCACGCGGACTTCGCTGGTCCACAGCCCGTGTTGGTCTTCGTAGACCGCGAGGTGTGCGGCGTGCAGGCACACGCTCTCCAGCGGCAGTTCTTCCTTCCCGGCGTTCTGCACGAGGACCGGTGCGGTCGCGACGTGTGGCCGGGCCGGCTGCCCCTCAGCGGTCCGCCGCGCCGAGGTCTCCAGCCAGTAGCACAGCTCGCCCTCGAAGAAGGAGCCGAACCAGGTGTTGGAGAGCCGGACGGTCGGCAGGTCGATCATCCGCAGCGGCTCGGCATCGGTCAGCAGCTCGAGCCGCACCCAGACCGGGAGGCTGACGTAGATGCGTGCGGAGCCGTGCTGGAGGATGCGGAAGGCCTGTTCGGGCCGGACCACGACCGACCGGTCGGGGGTGACCGGGGAGAGACGGATCGCGCCGAGCGAGAGTTCGCCCGCCCATCGCGTCCAGGCGGCGGTGTCCGGCGGCGGCTGGACCGCGGCCACCGTGAGCCCCTCGGCGCCGGCGTCCTCCCACGCCACCCGCCATTCCTGCGGGGTGCGCGCGATCCAGAAGCCCAGCGGCCCGATGCGCCAGAATCGGCACTGGCCGACCTCGAACTCGAAATCGCCCCACGGGCTTGTTGTGCTCACCGACACCTCACCCTCCCTGCGGCGGTCAACGCGGCATACGCCCCGGCCGGCCTGCGTGTCACGTGCAGTTTAGCGCCCACAGACGGCAGCGCAACCCTGAACCTGCGGCGCCCGCCGCGCGGCGCTACTTGACGTCGAGCTTGACGACGTTGGAGATCAGGCTCTGGTTGTTGACCTCGTCGCGGGCCTTCATCGCAAACCAGTACGTGCCGGGCTTGAGGTCCTTGAACGTGTACGTCTGCTTCAACCCGGCGCCCTTCGGCTTCGGCTCGTCGGACACGTTCTCGGCGCCCCAGAACGCGACATGCGTATCCTTCTTGTCAGGCCATGGCACGAACTCGAGGATCGGCTTCGTGGCGTACTTGATCTGATAGACGGCAGCCGGCCAGCCCTCCCTCTTCCCGCCATCGCCCCGCGCGGTCCACGCCAGCTCGACCTTGCCGCCGCCGAGCGCTTTCGCCCTCAGGTCCTTGACGGCGGCCGGCGGGTCGGCATCCACGGTATGGCGGAAAGGAGACTGGGGCAGCCAGCTCGCGGGCGGAACGTAGGGCGTCGGCGTGGAGTTCTGCGCCCTGAGCGGCCTGGGCCTGGGGTTGCGGCCGCCGTAGTAACAGCGCTTGACCGCCATCGGCAGGAACATCAGGAAATGCCCGGCCCGCGGGTTGAGCTTCTCCCACGCGAACTCCATCGCCTTCAGATACTCCGGATTGCCCGTCTGCTCGTAGGCGAAGGCGTGGGGGTCGATCAGGTAGGCGTTGGCCCAGTTGCAGCGGCCGCCGCGCTCCTCGGGCTTGAGGTTGTACGGCCCGCGCCCGTCGGTGTGATAGGGATAGCCCTCGGTCCCGCACTCGTAGACGCGGGCCCAGTCGGCGTGGCCGATGGCGACGTCGCGCATCCGTTCGTCGCCGGTGGCCAGATAGGCGGCGATGACCCCGCGTGCGAAGACCCCGCCGAGCCACGTGCCGCCCTGCGTGCCGGCCTTGTTGATCTCGGCCCAGCACTTGTTGATGGCGGCCTCGACGTGCGGCTTGAACCGCTCGTCGCCGGTCAGGTCGTAGTAACGCATCAGGACGCGCATGCACCAGCCCTCGGACCGGCTGGGGTGCGAGTAGTGCCGCATCTTCGACGCGGTGTAGGCGCCGTGGCAGGCGATCATTTCCATGCAGCGGCGGGCGCGGTCGTCGCCCGTCATCAGGTACAGGTCGTAGACCTCGTCGAGGTTGAGGTGCTCCTGGTTGGGCAGCGGCCAGCGCGTGCGGCGGTACGGATGTGCGCCGGTGTTGGGCTTCGGGCGGTTGAACGACTCGAACAGGCAGTTGCGCTGATACCCGCCGCCCCGCGTCCACCAGAGCGTCAGGTTGTCCTGGTCGTCGATGAGATAAGCGCGGACGTCGCGGGCCTGCCGCGCCACGCGCAGGCCGTAGGTCTTCCAGTTCGGCCGCCGCGTGACCAGGTAGTTGAACAGGCTGCACGATGTCCAGATCGGCTCGTAGTTCCAGGGCGAGTGCCCGGCCAGCTCTTCCCAGCGCGTGCCGAACGACTGCCAGCCGTAGCCGTTGCCCTTCAGGTAGTCGGTCATCATCATGCGGCGGTTGCGGCGGCCGAGCGGGAAGTCGACATCGGGGATCCGTTCGTTCACACGGTACGGCCCAAGGTCGGACAACGCACCGGCCTTGCCGCAGTGCTCGACGGACGGCAGCGCCCACGGCTTCGAGAGGTACGAATCGTAGACGACGTGGGACCAGGGCCGATGGTTGCCCGAGAACGCCGTGTACTTCCGCTTCGCCATCTTGATGTAGAAGTGCAGCCGGAATTCCATCCCCTTCGCCGAGCCGTCCTCGAGCCAGTGCACCTGCTTGTACTCGCGTGGGAACATCGAATAGCGGAGGAGGCCGTCGCTGCCGTATTCCATGGCGGACGGGAACTGCTGCCAGAAGTCCTTCGCGGCAAGCACGCAACCCAGGCTGGACCGGCCGAACTGGCCGAACCCGCCCGCGAAGTCGCCTTCGTCGACCACTTTCTTCTTGCCGTCAGCAGCGACCTGCCAGACTTTGTAGCCGCGGAACTGCTGCAGCCCCCCGGTGCGCGGCTCGAAGCCGGGCAGCCGCGCCCAGTCCTTCGTGCCCAGCGAGTCCTGATAGATCACGACGGAGCCGCCGGGCGGCGTGCCAGCGTCCACGTAGCCCTTGGTCCAGACGTTGCAGCCCGAGCCGCCGGCGGTCGGCGAACCGACGTTGGTCAGCACGCTCCAGTCCTCGATGTGCGGCTCGCCGATCGGCTTCTCGAAGTTGTTGGTCAGCACCGCGTCGATGTCCACGTACGGCCGGTCGGCATGAAAGGTCATGAACACCTCGAAGCCGTAAAGGCCGGGCTTGAAGGCGCCGGCCTCCTTCGAGACGTGCACCCCCTTGGCGAGCAGCGTGACGCGCACCGGGCCGCTGTCTATGAACTTGACGAACCGCGTGCCCTGGCTCGAGTAATACTTCCGGCCCTGCGTGTCCTCGACCACCGAGCCGAGCTTCGGGTCCGGATGCACGACCGTCTCGCTGTCGGCGAACGCGCCGTCTGCGTCCTTGTCGATCTGGAGCTTGTTGATGAGGTTGAAGTGCTTCTTGCTGACCTCGTAGAGCGCCGGGCCGGTCTTGATGCGGATGAAGTCGGCGTCCTCGGTGACCTTCATCGGCGTCGTCGGCCGGGGCGCGGTTTTCTTGCGACCGACCAGCTTGAACACGGCCTCGCCGCCGGTGGGCACGAAGCCGACAAAATCGACAAGCACCCAGCGGATGCTGTCATCCTTCCGCCCTTCGACAAGCTCAGGGCGGCCTGAGGCTCTCGAAGGCCGCCACCAGCGGGCCAGCACGCGGAACTGCGACGGCACTTCCTTGCCCGTCGCGTCGAGCACGTGCAGTTCGTCCGTGCTCGTCGCCTGGCCGGGGAGCAGCGGGACGCCGTTCGAGACATAAGTCGCTCCGCCCGCGCCCTGCGTCTCGCGCACCGTCAGCGGCAGCTCGAAGTCGGCGTAGACAGGCCCCGCCGCCAGCGCCAGGATAAGCCCTATAGGACCGATAAGACGTATACCCATGTTCAGTCTCCTTATTCGTGCTCGATCTGCCGGTCGCCCGAAGAGTAAGCCACGATCATATCCGCGTCCTCGTCTCCGATGCTGACGGCGTTGTGGTTCACGCCGGCTTTGACGACCAGCGTGTCGCCCGGTTCGAGGATGACCTTCCGGTCGCCCATCGTATGCTCCAGCCGGCCGCGCAGCAGGTACAGCACCTCCTCACAGTTCGGGTGGCTGTGGCGCGGATTGCCTTGTCCTTTTCTTATGATGACCCTGCCGACGGTGATCCCGCCGGCGTTGCCGATCTTCCGGCCCGCAAGCCACCGGAGACTTCCCCAGTCTTCATCCGTTCGCTCGGCATCCGCCTCGCCCGCTCTGCGCACCGAATAACTCATCGCGAACAGTTCCCCTGCTGAACAGGATCGGCCGGCCGTCGCGGCAGAGGGATACCACAAAGCGTCGGCCAAGTCAACCCGGAGGGCCGGGGCCTGTCTGGACGTTCCGTTGTAGGCCCGCTCGGCCTGGCCGCCAAAGCCTTGGCGGAGGCGGGTGAGCGCGCATTGCGCCGCCCGCATAGGAGGCACCGCTTTTCCGATGCGCGCTCTATGGTGGATCGCAGCCGCCGGGGACCGGCCGGGTTGCCTCCACCCTCGCCGCTATCCGTCCAACCAATGCAGTATGCTGGTGTAAGGCAAGGCCTTTCTCAGGCCCCGCACCCCCGCGTCCGTGACTTTGGGCGCAAAGAGGTACAGTTCCCGGAGATTCTTCAGTCCCTTCAGGTGGGCCAGCCCCGCATCGGTGACCTGGGTCTGCCAGAGGCGCAGTTCCCGCAGATTCTTCAGCCCCTTCAGGTGCGCCAGCCCCGCGTCCGTGACCTTGGTCACCGAGAGATCCAGTACCCGCAGATTCGTCAACCCTTTCAGGTGGGCCAGGCCCGCGTCCATGACCTTGGCCCACCCGAGCTTCAACTCCCGCAGATTCTTCAGCCCCTTCAGGTGGACCACCCCCGCGTCCGTGACCTTGGTGCTATACAGATCCAGTACCCGGAGATTCGTCAGCCCCTTCAGGTGGACCAGCCCCGCGTCCGTGACCTTGAACCCCCAGAGGTGCAGTACCCGCAGATTCGTCAGCCCCTTCAGGTGCGCCAGCCCCACGCCCGTGATCTCGGTCCCCACGAGGTTCAGTTCCCGCAGGTTCCTCAGCCCGTCGAGGTGGGCCAGCCCCGCATCCGTCACCTTGGTGGCATACAGGGTCAGTATCCGCAGGTTCTTGAGACCCTTCAGGTGTGCCAGCCCACCGTCCGTCACCTTGGTGCCATAGAGGCACAGTTCCCGCAGATTCGTGAGCCCTTTCAGGTAGGCCAGCCCCGCGTCCGTGAGCCCACTCCCCTCCAGGCGAAGCAGACTCAACCCGCGCAGGTCACCCAAATCTGCCAGGAACTGTTCCGCATTGCGCCGGAGCAGCAGGCCGGGGATCCGTTTCGCGGCCACCTCACGGCGCAGCGCCGCGGGGGTCGTTCCGCTCAACGGCTCTACGGCCCACCACCGGCACTCGGGGATCGTCACCGGCCGCGCGGCGGGCGTGGTGCCGACCCGCTCGATCCAGCCTTCGCGAGGCCAAGCCCAGACGTCGAGCGCGAGTTTCGAGTTGAACTCGCGCGGCCCCATCGTCGGATGCGGCTCATCCTGCCTGCCCTGAAGCGCGCAACCCGCCACAAGGCACACGAGAAGCGCCACGCCCACAACGCCAACCGCCACAGTCCTTTTCATTATCGTTCCCCCTTCTGCATCGTCCCGGCGGCACAGCTCTCCCTGCCGCGCCTCGGCCCCTAGAGTCTAGCCCGTTCCTCCAGCTCGAGCAAGCCGCTGTCTTCGCTCCCGGGGTCATTCAATTCTCGGCTTGGTTTGGCGGGGCAAGTTCGCGCCGCGCTTGGGGAGCGCGTTTATAAAAGTCACACGTGTGACTTTTATAAACGAGGTGCTTCGCGGCGGGGGTGGAAGAGAACGCGGCCGGGCGGTCATCAAGACCGCCGCGGAGAATTGAATGTCCCTGTTCGCTCCCCAGAACGGTGCCCATCCCTGCGTCGTGGCCGGCTGGGCCTACGGTTCTCGTATGTCGCGCCTTCGAGGCTGTGCTGGACAGTCGTGGGCGAAGATGAGGGGGCCGGCGCGGGCTACTTCTTCCGCCCGAGATCGGGGAGCTTGCTCTGCGGCCCGAGGTAGAACAGGCGGGCGCGACTGCCCCCGAGCGGGAGGGTGAGGCCCTTCGTCGCGCCGGTTATCTTCTGGGCGACGACCCGGGCCGACTCGACGTCCACCAGGACCATCTGCGCGCTCGGTCCTCCCGCGGGGAAGTTCACCGCAAGCTTGACCTCCGCCGCTGGACGCGCCGAGTAGTCACTGACGAGCACGAGCATCTGTCCTTCCTTGCCGAAGCACCGGACCGATGCCTTGCCGTCCGCGACGCTCAGGATCTTCTTGACCGGCTCGCCCTCGGCGATGATGTCCTCGAACGGCGCCAGCAACCCGAGCGCCGCCGTAAACTGCTGGATGTCCATCCCGTCGACCGCATAGAAAGGCCGAAGAATGACGGCCTTTGCGCCGGCGACCACCGCTTCGAGCACCTGGTCGCGAACGTCGGTGCGCCGGACGACCGGCGCCGCCGCGGCACGGTCATCCCAGGAACCCGCGGTCACCATCACGCCCGCCTTGCCGCCGACCGGCAGTGCCTTGACCAGCCTGGCCACCTCGTCGCCCACCCAGGCCGGCGTCCCCCCGGCCTCCGGGAGGTACAGGCCCGGCTGGATGACCTCGACATCGAACACCAGCGCCAGCTTGGCGTAGTCCACCATCGACCCTTTCCTCACCGCATTTGCGCCGAGGCTGGGCGTCGGCACAACGGCGAGCAGCCGCAACGGGCTGGCCGCGTTCCGCACCGGGGGGTTCGCAGCCTTGCGGAACTCGTCGAGCTTCTTGCGAAGGGTCCAGTACAGGTCGGTCAGCTTCGCGGCGCGGAATTGCTGCCATGCGTCGTTGTGCTCTTTGAACTTCTCCGGGTCCGCCACGAACTCCGCGGGGGGAACATATTTCAGCTTTGGCCTGTCTTTCTTGAGAAAGGCCTGGAACTCCTTGACGCACCTCGGGCAGAAGCATATGCCGCGGCGGCCGTTCCTCAGGTCCGTGAAGAGGGTCGTCGTCCCGTCCTTCGCCAACGCCGCCGGCTCGGCAAAGAGGGTCTTGATTGCGTCCTTGGGCCGGTAGCACGGGCAGAGCTGCCCCGGGACGGGCTTGCCCTTGACATCCATCGCGATGGCGTCCGCCGGAGGGTTTGCTTGTCCCAGTCGGAACCAGGCGGCGGGCGATATGCCGGCCTTCTCAAACTGTTGGGCGACCTTCGGGTCCAGGCCGCTGTCGAGAACGATGCAGTTCAAGCCCCTGGCGGGCAGGCCGTTTTCGGGTGGAGCCTTTTCTGTGGGGCTGCCGGCGAGCTTCGTTGCCCTCGAAGTGACCAGCTCCCTGGAGAGATCGCCGATGCCCGCGATCAGGGAGCTGGGCTGTTTGACCCTGCTGATCCTTATGACCTTGACCGTCAGCGGCTGTATGGCCTGGCGGTCCCGTCCGCCCCGCCACCTGGCGTGGTAGAACGCTTCGAACGTGCCCTGCGTCAGGTCCTTCTTCGGAATCTCAAGCCACAAGTGAACGGGACGCTTCCCCGCCGAGTCGAATTCGGCGCGGCCCTTCGCGTTGACGATGGGCACGGTCCTGCGCACGTACGGCCGCCCTTCGATCTGGATGGACTTGGCGGTGAACTTGCCGAACTCGAGCCCCATCCCGCATTCGCCGCCGGTCAGGTCGAGTCCCTGGGGCAAGTCGACGACGAGTTCGAGGCCGGGGTCGGGGTCGCCGTTCCCGCCGTGGAACGACCACATCACATCGAAGAAGAGCGGGCATTCGAGGTCCGGCGAGGCGTATGCGACTTCGTGAAACGGGTACTCAAACGCCGCTCCCTTATGCCCGAGCCGGAACCGCGGGATGTCACCGACGCCGCCTGCGAACATGACCACCTGGTCGATCCACACCTTGGTCGGTACCCGATTCACGATAAAGCCGATGCTGCAATCGCCGGAGAAGCTCCCGGAGTTCACCGAAATAACGAAGGGAGCCCACAAGTCCTTGTCGATCGTGCCTCTGATGGCGGTCATCTTGCCGAAGGCCGCGACGCTCATCCACGGCGCGACGCCGGGCTTGCGTGCGAGCGGCGCGCTCTGCCTGCGCCAGCCCATAATCACGTAGTCGGTGTTCGCCTTGATCCCCCTCACGATGGTGTCCCACTCGCCCCACTTCTGCTGGGTCGTCTCATCGATGGATATGGCGTGGCCGCTCTTGCGGCCGGACGCGACCCATTCGTAGGCGCCGCCTTCCGGGATGTCGGGAGGACGGAACGGGATCTTGGCGGGCCAGCCCTTGTCTTTCCACAGGGCGTGCAGCTTCTTCCAGAGTGGACTGTCCTTCGCCGGGCCGCACCAGTACTGCGGCTCGGAGTGGGACCATCCGTCGGGAATCCCATCCCGGTCGTTATCGATCTCGAAGTCGGAATTGGAAATCAGATTGACCGGGATCGGTGGCTTGGCGGGAGGCGCCGCTCCCAGGGCCACACCGGCGGCCAGCAGGAACAGACAGACAGAGGCCAGGGCCGCTGTCATCATGCTGAGCTTTTGTCGTCTCGTCGGCACTCGTCTGTCCCAACCGGGCGGGTGTCAGAGCCTCTCCACCACGCCCATCACAAGCGTCTTCAGCTTCGGCTCGGCCTCCTGGCCGGCGCGAATGATCGCCTCGATGTTCACCGGCTGCAGCGCATCGGGCAGGCACCGGTCCGACACCACCGAGACGCCGAGCGTTTTCATGCCCGCGTGCACGGCGACGATCACCTCGGGCACCGTGGACATGCCGACCAGGTCCGCGCCGATGATGGTCAGGAAGCGATACTCGGCGCGGGTCTCCAGACACGGCCCGGTCAGCGCGGCATAGATTCCGCGCGGCAGCTTGATCCCGTTCGCGAGGGCGACCTCCTCCGCCAACTCGATCAGCCCGTGGTCGTACGGCTCGATCATGTCGGGAAAACGAGGCCCGAGGGCATCGTCGTTCGGGCCGATCAGCGGGTTCACGCCCATCAGGTTGATGTGATCCTCGATGACCGCCAGATCGCCGACGTTGTAAAACGGGTTGAGTCCGCCGGCGACGTTGGACACGATGAGGATCTCGGCGCCCAGCCCGCGGAGTATGCGCACCGGCAGCGTCACGTCGAGCGGCGAAAACCCTTCGTACAGGTGAACCCGGCCGTCCATCGCGGCGACCGGTACCCCGGCCAACTTACCCAGGACAAGCCGCCCTTCATGCGTGGCCAGCGTGGGCTCCGGCATGGTGGGGACTTCGGCATACGGGACAACCGCCTCCGCCTCGATCTGTTCCGACAGGGCCCCCAGCCCCGTCCCCAGGATGATCCCGACCCTGGCCTTAGCTTGCCAGTGCTGTCGGATTGCGGCGACACACTCATCCACTCGCTGCTTCGTTTCTCCCATGGCCTTCCCTATGTATGTGACGAGCCCGAACTGCAGGCCGGAGGAGCAGCCCTTAGCAGCCCGTTGAAGAACGGCGCAAGCAGCCCCGCCCGCTCACAGAGCGGGCCTGCAGCCGCGCCGAGCGGCGTTTCTTGTAGGCCGGTTCTGCGAACCGGCGGCTTTTT
>CAZDHT010000086.1:0-17835 GCA_964505325.1 uncultured Planctomycetota bacterium
GCAATCTCGGCGCCAACTTCGACCCCAGCCACCTCTTCTGGCAGGGGATGGACCCGCTCGTCTCGATCAAGGCGCTGGGCAAGGCCATCTTCCACGTCCACGCCAAGGACTGCCGCATCGACCCGCAGAACACGGCGCGGACCGGCGTGCTCGACACCAAGCACTACGGCGACGAGCTGCACCGGTCGTGGATATTCCGCACCGTCGGCTACGGCCACGGCGAGGACTTCTGGACCGACTTCGTCAGCACCCTCCGCACCGTCGGCTACGACGGCGTCATCTCCATCGAGCACGAAGACAGCCTGATGAGCATGAACGAGGGCTTCCAGAAGGCCGCCGCGTTCCTCCAGCGCGTCCTGCTCAAGGAGAAGCTCGGCGAGATGTGGTGGGCGTAGGAGGCAGTGATCAGCTTGTCCGGCGTAGCCCGAAGGGCGAAGTCGGATGACCAGCTTGTCCGGCGTAGCCCGAAGGGCGAAGTCGGATGACCGGTGAGCGGCCTGCGGTGTGCGCGGACCAGAGACCCGAAGCCGGACCGTCAACCCTGAAGAGGGGAGGCATCGCATGAAAGCACACAGGCTTTGTGCGGCGGCGCTCGCGGCCGTCATGTTGGCTGTTTCAGGCATGGCCGCGGCGCGCGGGCGGCGCGAGGTGCCGGACCCCGCCAAGGGCTACCAGTGGCAGGACGAGGCGAAGAAGCAACTCAAGCCAGCGGAGGTCACCCAGCTTGCCCGCGATAAGCTCCTCATCCGGGATGAGGCGTACGACCAGGTCTTCACGCCGTACATCGAATCGGACATCCCACTGTTCATCACGTCCGACTCGCTGCTGAACGCCTTCCACGTCCTCTACGAGGAATCCGTCCTGCGCGTGGAGAAGGCCAACGCGCGCAAGCTGCCCGGGATCCTGCGGCTCGTCTGGAAGAACCTGCCCTCGGCCACGAAGGACATCAAGGGCAAGCCGAAGCTCGTCGCCGCGGCGCTGCGGCGGGCGCAGGTCGTCATCGGCACGGCGCTCAAGCTGCTCGGCGACAAGACAATCAAGCCGGACAAGGACGTGGCGGCGCTGATCGACGCCGAGGTCGCACGCATCGTCGAAGCGAAGGCCACGATGAAGCCCAAGTGGCTCGGCCCGCCCGACGACACGTTTCTGGCGCTCGACTACAGCCGGTACCGGCCGCGCGGGTTCTACGCCAAGTCGCCCCCGTTGCAGCGCCACTTCCGCGCCGTGAGTTGGCTCCAGTCCATCCCCTTCCGTGTCTCGAAGGACGAAGAGCTGCTCGCCGTCCTGATGCTCGGCAAGGCGGCCTGCTCCGAGGAGGGGATATTTGGGGACGATCCACACGAGGAAACCGAGAGGCTCTTCCGCTGCTACAGCGAGTTCGTAGGCGCGGGCGACGACTGGGACATCGTAACCGCCGCTGACGAGGCGGACAGTGGTCTGGAGATTGACCTCGCGCGCCGCGGCTTGCTCGACCGGCGAAAATGGCTGCTCGAGAAGGCCAGCGGCTACGGCGAAGGCCCGAAGATCAACGACCAGTTTCGCTTCGCGCCCGACGACCCCGGCAAGACCGCCGAGCCCAGCTTCCGGATCATCTCGGCGTACCGGACGCCCGACGCGATCCTGTTCCATCGAACGACCGACCTGCGCCGATTCCAGCGGCCGTTCCCCGACGGCCTCGAGGTCTGCGCCCTGCTTGGCTCGACGTACGCCCGCGCCAAGCTGACCTGCAAAGACAAGGCCAAGCTCCTGGCAACCATCGACGGCTGCAAGGCGCTCGTCAAGGGCGAGAGCCTGTACGCGCGATACCTGCATTGCCTCGCCGCGCTGCTCGATAAGCCCGAGCCGGACGCACCACCGTTTATGTCCGCCGAGCCGTGGCAGATCAAGAGCTGCCAGACGGCGCTCGCCGGCTGGGCCCAGCTCCGCCATACGTGGGCACTCCAGGTCAAGGAGAATGCCATGTTCTTCTGCAGGTTCCGCGGGCCGGTGGGGTTCGTGGAGCCGGAACCGGAGTTCTTCGCACGCATGGCCGACCTCGTTGGCCGCACGGAGGTATTGCTCGAGCGGGCCGGAGCGTTCGAGCCGGACACGGCGTGGCTCGTCGGCAAGCTTCGGTCGTCCGCCGACCTCTTGGAGAAGAAGGGAGCAGACAAGAAGGGGCGCGATGCCTTGAAGAACGTCACGGACGAGGAGATGGCCGTCCTGGCCGGGACGGGGCCGCTCTTCATGTACGTTGCCATGAAGCATCGCTTTCGCATGGACAAGTCGACGCCCGAGTCCTTCGGCAAGCTGATCAAGGGGATTCGGCAACTGGCCGACCAGATCGAAACAGGAGGCATCCCCAACGACAAGTTCTTGCAGGAGATGCTGAAGGAGGCGCGGCTCGATGTCCAACCCCTGTGGCGGCGGCTGCACGACGTCTGTCTCAAGCTCGAATCCCTCGCCCACAAGCAGCTTCGGGGCGCCAAGTTCACCGACGCCGACAACGCCTTCATCCTTCGCTACGGAGAGAGGATCGCGGGCATCATGCTCTACGGCGGCAATTCGTATATCATCCCCAACGACGACGCGCCGCGTGTCATCGACGTGTACTACAACCCGCTGGTCAAGCGCGCCCTGGAGGTCGGCATCGGCCGCGCCCGCGCCCTCTATGTGCTCTACCCGGTAAAGGGAGGCGAGGTCCTCTGCCGCGGCGCGGTGATGCCCTATTATGAGTTTCAGTCGGCGAAGCGCCTGACCGATATAGAATGGAGGCGGCTGTTGGACTCGCAGCAGCGGCCGGGCATCCCCGCGTGGGTGAAGCCAATCGTGGCCGGCGGCGAGCTGCGCCGGCCCGTCGTCGAGAAGGACTGACCACTGAGGCCCATATGCGAATCACCCCTCTGATCGCCGCGCCGTTGTTGCTTATGGCAACCGGCTGCGTCCTGCGCCACGCATATTCGGACAGCGACGCGGCCCGGTACGTGATGATGCGGGAGATAGCGCGGCCGCAACAACAGCCGGTCGTGGTGCACTTCCGCACCGAGGACGAGAGCGAGGACGACCAGGCCCGGATCGAGCAGGCGGCGGCGATGATCCTCTTCGGCTCCGGCAAGTTCCGGATGCCGACCGCGGGCGACCGGCCGGCGTTCACCATCCGGCTGAGCGTGCGCTCCCGCCGCGAGACGCACACCACCGCGGCGGTCCTGGGCGCGTTCAGCCTGTACATCTGGCCGGTGGGGGCGCGCGACCGCATCTGCGAGGCGTTCGCCGAACTTCGAGGCCCGGACGACGAGCTGATCGAGACCTGCTACGCGCAGTCGTGCGCCACGGCCACCCTCTGGCTGGGAAATCTGTTCCGCCTCAAATGGCCCTGGGACCCGGGGACGGCCGACTTCGTTTACCACGACGCCTTGAAGGCTGTTACGGTCAAGATCAACCGCGCCGTGACGTCGAGGGTGAAAAGGTGACGCGAGCCAGAGAGGCCGTTCTCGCCCTCCTGCTCGCGCTCGGCGCGGCGGGCTGCGTGGGGTTCACCGGCTACTACGATTCCGACGCCGACCGGTATGCGGACGTCCTGCGCCAGCCGGCGCCGCCCCCGTGCGACAAGAAGGTGCGCTACACCGTCAACGTCGAGTACTACGTCGGCGGCGAGCGCTCGGGAATCCGGCGGGAAGAGCGGGAGAGGCTCCGGAGGCTGGCCTGCCGAACGGTGGTCGACACGCGGATTTTCAGGATCCGGAACATCTACAGCAGCCACTGGGGCCCCGACTGGGATTTCATCTTTGACGTGACCGTCACAAGCACGGGCGACCCCGGGCTTCTTGCCGGCGTGATCCTGCCCTTCCTTCGGACGCGTGAGTACTCCGTGAGACTGCGGGTCCTGAATCGAGCGGGCGAAGTGATCGCCCATTACGCCGCCTCGGCGGCCATGTCCGAGGCCCGGCACATCCTGCTGTTCTTCCTCGCCCCGTTCTACTCGCCCTCGCGGGCCGATGACCGGGCGGCCGCCAACGTCTTCAAGGCGCTCTCCGTGAAGCTCATCCGCGACTCGAAGGAATTTCTCTAGCCCCAAACTTGGCAGCCGACGGGGAGTGTCCTATAATGGGATAGACCGATGGACGAACCTCCCGCGTCCGGCGCGGGGGAGACAGACGTTCGCCCGTCGGCGAGCGGAGCTTATCGGACGATCCAGGCATGCCCACGCGCCAAGACGTAGACCTCGCACGAGCGGCGATCGACCGCGGGTTCCTGACCGTCCAGGAATCCGTCAAGTGCCTCGAGATCCAGCGGGATTACGACCAGAAAGGCCGGACCGTCCCCCTCGAACACATCTTCATCGAGGCGGAATACCTCACCCACCGGCAAATGGCGACGCTGAAAGAAAGCCTGGCCCGGGCCGCCGCGCTCCGCCGCATCGGCCATTTCGAGATCGTCTCCAAGGTCGGCGCGGGCGGCATGGGAACGGTGTACCGGGCGAAGGATACCAATGCGGGTCGAATCGTAGCGCTCAAGGTCCTCTCGCCGGGCCACGCCAACAACAAGGAGTACGTCGCGCGGTTCCTCCGCGAGGCGCACGCCAGCGGCCAACTCAGCCACCCCAACATCGTCCAAGGCTACGACGCCGGCGAGGCGAACGGTCAATACTACTTCGCGATGGAGTTCGTCGACGGCACCACCGTCGCCGACATGCTGAAAGAAGGACGGGCCATCCCCGAACAGCAGACGCTTGACATCGCGATCCAGACCGCCAAAGCGCTTCAGCACGCCGAAGAGCACAACCTGGTCCATCGGGACATCAAGCCCGACAACATCATGATCACCAAGGACGGCGCCGCCAAGCTGGCCGACCTCGGGCTCGCCCGATTGACCACGAGCGACCCCGCGACGCGCGACAAGAAAGCGTTCGGCACGCCGTACTACGCATCGCCCGAACAGTGCCAGGGCGAGCAGGAACTCGACTCCAAAACCGACATGTACTCGTTCGGCGCCACGCTGTTCCACATGCTCGCCGGCCGCGTCCCGTTCGACGACGAGCTTCCTGAAGACATCATGGCCAAGCACCTGAAGGAAAAGCCCGCGTACCTGAAAGACCTCAACGTGCAGCTCTCGCACGGGGTCTCGAAGATCGTCCGCAAGCTGATGGCGAAGCAGAAGCGCGACCGCTATCCGGCGATGGCCGAGGTGGTGCGGGATCTGACGCTGGTCCGAATGGGCCGGTCCCCGAAGCTCGGGCAGCGCTCGCGTTACGACAGCGGCGAATACCGCTACCGGTCCGCCACAGGCAGTTGGCGGACGAAGCGGCCGGGCAAACGGAAAAGGATCATCCAGATTTCGGCGTGCGTCGGTCTCGGCCTGGTTATTATCCTCGGCGGGATCCTCGTGTCACAACTCGTCGGGTCCGGTCCGCCCACGCCGAAGCCGAAGGACGGGGGCTCGAACGGCAAGGTGGTGAAGCCGCTGCCGAGGCAACCTCACGAGCTTTACCTGGAGGAGGTCCTGAAGCAGGGCATGAACATGCCGCGTGAGGCGCTCTTGGAGAGACTGCGCTCGGTGGCGGAGAAGTACCCCGGCACCGAATCGGCGAAGAAAGCCGAGGAGCGCGCCGACGAGATCCTGACCACGATGGAGAAGGAGGCGAAGCCCATCTTCGGCAGGTGCAAGTCGCAAGCGCTCAGACTTCGCGATCAGCGGCGGTTCCACGACGCGCTGAAAGCGCTCGACGAGTTTCCCGGCGGGTACAGCTTGACCAAGTACGCCGAGGAAGTGGCGACGTTACGCAAGGCTATCGGCAACCGCGCCCAGAGCGAGTTCCGCAAAACGCGGTCCGAGGCCAAGAAGCTCGAGAAGGCAAAGGACTACGACGGGGCGATTGCCCTCTTTCGGTCCGTGACGCAGACGTTCGGCATCCCGACGATGACCAGCCAGTCCCTGACGGAGATCCGAAGGCTCGAGAAGGCCAAGAAAGAGGAAAAGAAGCGTGAGGCCGAGCGGGCCCGGCTGGCGGAGCAACGGCGCCTCACGAAACAGGACCTCGACGCGGTTCGCGTTGCTGTCGGAGAATTGCCGGACCTCGTGGCGGCGGCCAGGTTCCAAGAGGCCGCCGACAAGCTGAAAGCGACAGCCGGCAAACTGACGTTCGACAAGCACAAGCCGCCCCTGGACCGCGCAGCCGAGGACCTCGCGGCGCTCCAAAAACTGGTCGACCGCCTCAAGGGCTCCCGAAAGGACCTCGAGGGCAAAGCCGTTGTCATCACGCCCAGGAAGGGCATCAAGCTGGAAGGGAAAATCTTCAGCGTCAGCGGCCAACGCCTGTCCCTGGAGTGCATCATCAACGGCACCAAGGCCATCCGCACCGTGTCGTGGGAAGATCTCTCCCTGGCCGACCTCAGGGCGTTGGTGGAATTGAACGCCGGAGGCAAGCTCAGCCCTGTCGAGCGCTGCGCCGTCGCGGCGCTGTTCTACTTCTCCGGCCGCACCAAGGAAGCGAAGGCTGAACTGGGCAAGCTGACCGACGAGCAGGGGAAGAAGGCGGCCGAGCTGCGCCGCAAAGACTTCGAGTTCTTCACGAAAAAAGAAGGCGGATAGGAGGCCGGCCCGCCCCTGCTAGTTCCCCGCGCAGGAGGTCGCGGCGCCCGACAACGCGACCGGTGTCTCGCCGAAGACCGCGCGGACCTTTTCGCACAACGTGTTCAGTGCGGCCGCCGTCTTGTCCGAAGACGGCTCACCCCCGCCGGTCCCCCATCGGCTTTCGGGGCGACCGTACCACAGGGTGCGCCCGGACGGGACCTTGGCCGCGGCGGCCCACCCGCCGCGCGAGAGTTCCCGTGACATCCGGTCGAGCGACGCGATGACTTTTGCGCCGGGAACGTCCTCTTTGCTGGCTGCGACCAGGAAGACGACGTTGCCGGTGGAAGGCGGCAGGGGATAGAACCCGCCGCTTTCGGGGAACTGACTCAACGCGTTGGTCAGCAGCGGCGTGGATTGCCCGCCGGCGGGCACCCGCAGTCGGGGCCGCACGGCGCCCGAGGACGCGTCACTGGAGATCATCAGGACGTAGAGATACGCGAGGCCCCGGGGCTTGACGCGATACCGGACCCTGGACCCGGCGTTGAACTCCAACGGGAACGACCCTCCCGACCCCACCACGCCGTCCGGGTTGGAGACCTCGAACCAAAGGTCGACGTGGGCCGCGGCGCCGCCTGCGCCGGCACGCGGGGCCTGGGTCTGCTCGACCGCATACCACACGCCAAAGGCGACCGCCCCGACGAACAGCGTGGCGGCGAGAGCGTGCGGCCAGTGTCGGTGCCGCGCCCGCCCGCGTTCTCGCGCCGCCTCCGCCACCCCGGAGGTGAACACCTCCGGGGGCCGGGAGGTGAAGCCGCCGTGCGAACTCTCGTACGCGTCGAGCATCCGCGTGTACGCCAGCGGCCGGTCGCCCTTCTGGAACCGCACCAGGTCGGCCCGCAGTTCCCTTGCCGACTGGTAACGTTCCGGCGGATGACGCCGCATCATCTTGCCGACCACCGCGGCCAGACTCGCCGGCACCTGCGGGTTCACGTCCCGGCACGAGGGAGCGTCCTGGTTGACATGCTGGGCCATTACGACGGCCGCCGAGTCCCCCTCGTACACCGTCCGGCCGGTCAGCATGTGGAACATCGTCGCGCCCAGGGCGTAGATGTCGCTCCGGGTGTCGATCTCCTGCTTTCCCTGGGCTTGCTCGGGCGAGGCGTAGTGCGGCGTGCCGATTGCCAGGCCGGCGGTGGTGAGGCCGGCGCTTTCCCACGCGCTTCTGGCCAGCCCCAGGTCCGCCAGCTTGACTCCACCGCCTCGCGTGATGAGGATGTTACCCGGCTTGATGTCGCGATGCACGATTCCCGCCTGCTCCCATGCGTAGTCCAGCGCCTCGGCCACGGCCGCGGCGATCTGCGCGGCCCGCGCCGGAGGGATCCTGCCTACCCGGTTGATGACGTCCTCCAGCGATTCGCCGGGGACGTACTCCATCACGAAATAGTGGAGATCCGGCGCTCCCTCGCGGCGCTCGGCGCCGACGTCGATGGCCGAGACGATGTTGGGATGATTCAACTTGGCCGTTGCCAGGGCCTCGCGCCGAAAACGTTCCGTCAGCTTCTTGTCCCTGGAGAACAGGGGCGGCAGGATCTTGATGGCAACCAGGCGGTCAAGGGAGGTCTGCCGCGCCTGCCAGACGGAGCCCATGCCGCCCTCGCCCAGCTTCGAGATCATCTCGTAGCCGTGTATGGCGGGGGGTTCGTCTTGGGTGCTGTCGCTTGGCGCAGAGGCGGGCGGCGCGGCAGTCTCGCTCAGCACCCGGTCCGCGGTCTCGCGGTTCAGCAGCCCGCGCTGGATCATGGCGTTGACGAGATTGGGGGCGCCGCCGTCGGCGACGGTCTTCATGCACTCGCCGACGCTGCTCGGGTCGGCCAGCTTCAAACGGATGACCGCCTCGGCGAATGATTCATCCTGTTCAGTCGCCATGGCTTTCCATCGGGATGTGTCGAGGCGGAAACAGCGGGGTCGCCCGTCCGGGCCCGGTCTACCTCATCAGCTTTATTCTGATGTTGCTGAAATGGGCGCCGGACCGGTGCGATGCCAGGCCCACCCGGCCCGCCGCGTACGTCTGGTCCTCCGCGCTGAGCACTTCCCGGCCGCCGAGGAGCACGCGAATACGGGGCCCGCCGACCTCGACGTACACGTGGTACCAGTCGAGACCGTTCAGGTCCACGCTGGCCTGCTTCAACGTTTCCTGCCTGCCGCCGACGGCCTTGCCCAGCGTGATCTTTCCGCCCGAGCGCGCTCCGCCCCGGCCGGCGGTCAGGTTGATGTAATACCCTCTTCCTGCGCCGGCGGTCGAGCCGTCCGACCATCGCGTCATGATCCGCGCCGCGCCCGGCGCCGTGCCGATCCGAATCTTGGCGGTGAACCCGTAGTCGCGCCAGTTCAGATCGCCGGTGGTCATCAGGCAGGTGGCGTCTTCGGGTGCGATGGCGTACCCGGTTGCAAACGTCCACTCGCCGTGCCCCGCGCCCTGCGGCGAGGTCAGGCGCCAGGCGCCGGCATCGCTGCCCTGGAGTAGCGGCTTGTAGCGGACCATCCGCCACTTCGCCTCGCGGAGCTTCTCCTTCCTGAGCGGCTCGACGAAGTTCTTCTCCAGCCAGTCCTTGTCCAGCTTGCAGCGGATGGTGATCGAGGTGAGCCGGGCCCCGGGGTTGAATCCGTCGAGTACAAGGTATCCCGGCTTGTCCCGTTCCGCTTTGGTCAAGGCGTCGGCCCGGTGCGCCACGACATCGCCCACCGTGGCCGTCACGGTTCCGCCCTTTACGTCGACAGAGAATGGGACGGCGCCCACCACCCGGAATCGCGGCTCCTTCATGGGCTTCCCCAGCGGCTTGCCGGCCTTCTCCAACGTGGAGCTCATCCCTTCTCCCTCGCGCCGCCAGTTGAAGCTGACGCCGCCGGCGCCCGGCGAGGCCGCCGGACTGGGCATGGCGACCCGGATAGACGCCGACCGCACGTCCCTGGCTTTGACCAACACCTGGTAGTCACCGAGCAGCGGGACCTTGAAGTAGACCAGGCCGGATTCGCAGATCATCTCCCCATAGACCGGCCGGATGGGCCAACGCCCGACCGATCGATTCTTCCACGGTCTGGACCAATCCCCCGCTTGGCCGGAGTCGGAGAAATCATACGTCAGTTCGTAGATATCGTCGGGCAGCTTGGTCGGGGAGACCGTAAACAGCGTGTCCACGGTGATGCTCTCGGCCTCCGCGCCGGCCAGCATCGCCTCGATCTCATGGGAGTTCCCGGTGTAGCACCGGGTGCTGGAGTATTTGCTGACCAGTTCCCAAAGCGTTCGGGCGATCTGCTCGGGCGCTCCCTGCGCCGCGGCCTGCTCCTTTGCCTCGGCGAGCAGGTTCTCGGCCTCGATCTCCTCGCGGCTTTTCTGAAGCAACGTCAGTTGCTTCTCGTATCGCTTGATGAGCAGCTCGCTGGACCCCGCCTTCTTCGCGTTCTGTATCTCCGCGGCGGCATGGGGGTAGTCGCCTCGAGCCAGGAAAAACGCGGCAAGATAAACCGCCGTGACGTTGCTGCCGGGGTCTGCCGTCGCCAGTTGCTTCAGCGTGTCGGGCGGCAGCCAGCCGGGCGACACATTGACGACGCGTCTTCCCCCCAGCCTGAACCGAAGGCGCTGACGCTTCGCATCGTACGAGACCAGCCTCCCGACGCCCGTTCCGACGCGCACCTGGAAGCCGGGCTTCAGCCCCGCCACCGCGACCATCACCGCGTCCCACGCCTTCCGTGCGGTGACAATCGTGTAGCGGCTGTTCCTCAGCGCCTCGCGGGCAAACTCGTGCGAGGCCCGCTGCCTCTGCTGGTCCAATTCGGCCAACGCGCGGTCGAACTTGCCGCTGCGCACGTGAACGCGGATTTTCGCGGCCGCGGCCTGGTACGCTTCGATCGCCGCCTTGCTCTTCTCGGAGTTCGCCGCCAGCGCCTCGTACTCGATGCGGGACAGCATCTTCTTGGCCTCGGCTCGGACGCCCCCGATCCCAAAGTGCAGGGCGGGCGCGATCGTGGCCTTGGCCGCGCCCCATTTCTCGTTTCGAATGTAGACCTCGGCTTGGTGTACGAGTTCCTTGAACTGCCGCCGGGCCCGCTCACTGAGGTCGAGCTTGGCCAACTCGATTCGCCGCTCGACCGCCTGGCGGGTCCTCAGCTCGGCCGGGAACTTGTCGTATTCTGCCTGTGCCGCGCCGAACTTGTCCTGCTTCGCCAGCTTCTCGGCGGCCCGCCGGCATGCCTCGAACGCGTCCCGCACGGCGGCATCCAGCTCACTTCGGGCTTGCTCGTGAAGCTTCCGGGCCTCCTTGTACACTCCGGTTGCCCGATACTGCTTCTCAACCGCTTCGAACTTCTCGACAATGGCGACCAGGCGCGAAGGATACCGCGCGGCGAACTCCTGGGCGCTCTTGAGCGCGTCGCGTGCGTCTCGTTCCAGCCTGGCCGAGGCGAGTGTTTTTCCGGGCCCGTTCGAGACGGCTCCGTCGCGCCGCGCTCCGCCCGTGCCACCGGGCCAGAAGGCGTAGGCAACGATGCCGACCAGGGCCAGCAGGAACGCCCCGGTACCGATCCGGATCCACTTGATGCGCCCCTGCTTGCGAATCTCTTCGGCGAACTGCCGGACCTCTTCAGGTATTCCCGCCGCCTTCTCTTCGGCCTCCTCCTCGGGCTTCGGCTCCGTGCTCTCGGCATACTTGGGCGGCTCGCCCGCCAGCACGAGCTCGAGGTCCTGTACGAGCTGGCCGGCCTTGCGGTATCTATGGTCGCGGTCCTTGGTGAGCATTTTCAGGATGACGTCGTTGCACCCTCGGGAGAGGTCGGGGCGGCGGGTGATCGGCGCCACCGGCGGCTCATTCAGGTGCTTGAGCATGGTGAGCAGAGACGTGTCCCCATGGAACGGCACGACGCCGGTGACCATGTGGTAAAAGGTCACCCCCAGCGAGTAGATGTCGCTTCGGGTGTCGAGAGCCTTGATCGCCTTGGCCTGCTCGGGCGACATGTAATTGGGCGTGCCGAGGGTGAGGCCGGCCTGGGTGACCGAGTCGTCGGTGACCTCGCGCGCCAGGCCGAAATCCGTGAGCTTCGCCACCCCCTCCGCCGTGACGATGATGTTGCCAGGCTTGATATCGCGGTGGACCATTCCGGCCTCTTCCGCGTCGCTCAGCGCCAAGGCCATCTGGTGGATGATTCGGAGCGCCCTCGACTCGGCCATCGCGCCGTCGATGGAGAGCGTGGTCTCTACCGATTCGCCCTCCACAAACTCCATGGCGAAGTAGTAGTAGCCGCCGGAGAAGCCGACATCGACCGGCCGCACGATGTACTTCGATGTCATTCTTCCGGCGGCGCGCGCCTCGCGCACGAAGCGCTCGACGAAGTCTTCTTTCTTCGCCATTCGACCGGGGAGGATCTTGAGCGCGACGATCTCTCCCGTCGCTTCGCGCTCCGCCCGGTACACCGTGCCCATGCCGCCCTGCCCGATCTTGCTGAGCAGCTTATAGCCTTCAATCTTGCCGGTCTTCTCCGAGCCGTCCTGGATCTGGGAATCGACCTCCGACGCCTGCTCCTTCGACATCCAATCCTTTTCGACCAGGATGTCGCGAAGCAGGCGCAGCCCCTTCCCCTCGAGCTCGGCGGCCCGCTGGATCTTCGCCGCCTCATCGGCCTGAGCCCGGTCCACGTACCCCTTGGCTACGGCCATTTCGACGAACAGGCTGTCGGAAGAATTCGCCATCATCCGTCTCGATACCCCGCCGGACTACAAGACCCCAGTATAGAATTATATGCAACTGCCCAGGCAAGTTCAACCAAAGGTTACTTGCAGGAGTATCCCCAAGACGCCGGCGGACTGTCACGAGCCACCAACTTGCCTGCTTCAGACCGCGCGGCGCCCTCCCCTCTCCCGCCTTTGCTCCCCCTTGAGCCCGTGCGTCCTACCCGTTCGGCTTGATCTGCATTTTCATCGCGCCTTCGGGGCTACTGAGCAGATTAATGGCGTGCTCGAACTGCTCCAACGGCAGGCGGTGCGACACGAGCTTGCGCACGTCGACCCGCCCGCTCCGCAGGAGGTCCAGCGCCTGCACCGAGTTTCGCAGCGACGTGTAGCTCGAATAGATGTGCAAGCCCTTGCGGAAGATGTCGAAGGGCCTCATTTTCGCCACTGCGTCGTTCGGCGCCACCCCGAACAGCAATACCCTGCCGCCGTGTCGCGCCAGCCCGATGGTCCGTTCGATCACCGCCGGGACCCCGGTTGCGTCGATCACCGCGTCGTAGCCGCCAGGCATGAGCTCCTCCACCGCTCCGAACCCGCCGCCCGTGTTCACCGCCTCGCCGATCTCGCCGGCGAGTGCCAGCCGCGACGCGATTCGATCGGCCACGACGACCCGGGCCGCACCGCAGTCACGCGCCACCTGCGCCAGCAGGATCCCGATGGGCCCCGCGCCGATCACCAGCACGTTCTCGCCGTAGCGCACGTCGAGCTTCTGCATCCCATGCAGCACGCACGACAGCGGCTCCATGAACGCGGCCGACTCGTACGGCAGGTCGCCGATGTCAAACGCGGCGCGCACCGGGACGAGCACGTACTCCGCCATCGCGCCCGGCAGCGTCACGCCGATCGCCCGCCAGTTCTCACAGAAGTTCTGCTCGTTGATCCCGCAAAACCGGCACTTGCCGCAACTGAGGTTCGGCTCGACGGCGACGCGGTCGTGCCGTTTGAACGCGCGGACCCCCGGCCCCAGCTCGACGACCTCGCCGGCAAACTCGTGGCCGGGGATCACGGGATAATCGCCCAAGTACTCGCCCTTGTAGATGTGCACGTCGGTCCCGCACACCCCGCAGGCGTGGACCTGCACGACGATCTGATCCTCGCCCGGCGTCGGCACCGGCAGCTCGGCAATCTGCACCTTGCGAGGACCCTGAAGCACAACCGCCCGCATCATGATGAAACGCCTCCTCCTGTGGTCTCTGGACGAAGCCAGCTCGGCTTAGGTTACTGGTATTGCGCCTGAGCTGGTTCCACCCCGAGGCCGGGCGCGGTCGGGATCCGGATGTACCCGTCTTCGACGGTCGCGCCGCGGAACGGGTCGTCCGCCAGCAGCAGGTTGCCGTCGAGGTCAATGAAGTCCATCCAGCCGGCGATGTGTGCGCCCGCCGTAATGGCCAGCGAACTGGACGTCATGCAGCCGATCATCAGCGTCAGGCCGCATTCGTATGCGCGAGACACGATCCGCCTCGCCTCGCACAGCCCGCCGCTCTTCACCAGCTTGATGTTGACGCCGTCCACGGCTCCGGCCAGCAGGCCGACATCATCCGCCGTGTGACAGCTCTCGTCGGCGATGATCGGCACCGTCGCCGCCTCCCGCACGCGCCGAAGCCCGTCGATGTCCTCCCGCGCACACGGCTGCTCGACCAGCTCGATTCCGAACTGCATCATCTCGGCAATCTTGTCAATGGCCTCGTCGGCGGTCCACGCGGCGTTCGCATCGACGCGGATCGGGAGGCCAGTGACCTGCCGGATCGCCGTAAGGCGGGCCGGATCGCCGTCGCTGCCGACCTTGATCTTCAGGATCTCGTACCGGCCCGCGACCTCCTCCGCCCCACGGGCCATCGTGTCCGGGTCGGCAATCCCGATGGTGTAGGAGGTCGGCGTGTTCGTCTTGCCGGGTGCGCCGAACAGTCTCCAGACCGGTTCGCCGAGCTGCTTCCCTCGAATGTCCCACAGCGCGGCGTCCAGCGCGGCCAGCACGGACATGGCGCCGGGCAATTGCTCGGCGCACTCGGCGACGATGTCGTCCACCGGCACGTCCTCTTCGATTCTCGCGAGCGGGGCCGGGTCGAAGGCTTCGAGCGCGGCGATGGCCGAGTCGGCCGTTTCGTCGTAATACGGTGTCGGCTCGGCCTCGCCCCGGCCGACGATCCCGCCGCCGGCCTCGAGGGTGACCAGCACGTTGCGGCGCACGTCCAGCGACTGACTGCTGATGGTGAACGTCTGCCTCAACCGGACATCGAGCTGATTCCAGCTCAGCTTCACAGGATAGCCTCCACCGCGTCGGCGAGCGGCCCCGGCCCGAACTTCACCGGGTCCGTTGTTGGCAGGCCGGTCTCTTTCCGAATCTTCTCCATCGCTTCGCGGGCCGCGGCGTCATCCATCTCGACGCAGTTGAGCGACACGGCGATCACTCTCGACGGATGCGTGTACCGGCACAGGTCCTCGTGAAGAGCGATCAGCTCCGGCACCGGCGGTATGGGCACGCCGCCTCGCTGGATCTTGCGCGCCGGGTTGTGGCAGAAGACCATCGCGTCGGGCGCGACCCCGTGGATCAAGCCAAGCGTCACCGCCGAGAAGCCCGGGTGCACGATGGCGCCCTGCCCCTCGACGACGAACACCTCGTGCTCCTCTCGCTCCAGCAGTTCCTGCTCGATGGAGCCGGCGACGAAGTCCGAAACGACGTGGTCCACCGGCACGCCCCGGCCGGATATCATGATGCCGATCTGGCCGGTGGCAACGAAATCGGCGTCGCGGCCGCGGCGCGCGAGTTCGCGGGTCAGCTCGATGGACGCGTGCATCTTGCCGATGTTCCCGTCGCTGCCCACGGTCAGGACCCGCTTGGCCTCGAGGGTGCTGGCGAGGTTGGTGCCGATGGGGATGTTCTCTTTTGGACGGCGCACGTCGTAGATGGTCCGGCCGTTCTTCGCGGCGACCGCGGCCAGCTCAGGGTCGTCGCCCAGGAAATCGTGCAGGCCGCTCACAACGTCCAGGCCCGCTTCGAGCGCCTCCACCAGATGATGCCGCCATTCCTCCGGGAAGGCGCCGCCCGCCGGCGCGATGCCGATCACGAACGTCCGGGGCGTCAGGGCCGAGGCGGAAGCGACGTCCGCGACCACCGGCAACCCCGCGCCGACGCCCAGCACCGGCTCGACGTCGCCCCCGGCGCGCTGCGAATCGAGTATGCCCACCACCTCGTCGCGGCAGTAGCGGATGAGCCCGGCGGCGGCCTTGGCATCGTACCGATCCGTGCGCCCCTCGGTCAGGATCAGCATTCTCTTCCAGGGTCCGCGGGTCAGTCCAGAAGACACGCTGCCGCGCTCCTCTCAGGGCTGCACAACGCCATCAGGGCCCTTTACCAGCCGCACCGCCTCCTCCGCCAGAAGGCGGAGCGGATCGATCACAGTGAAGTCGCAGTCGGTCAACACCAGGCCGACCTCCGTGCAGCCCGCCACCACGGCTTTGGCTCCGCGGTCGATGAGCTTCGTGGCCAGGTCAACGACGCGCGGGGCGCTTGCCGCCAGGCAGCCCATCTTGATCCCCCGCGGGCCGAAGATGGCCTCCATCAGTTCCTGCTGCTCCGTGTCAGAAGGAAAGATGACGTCCAGACCGCGTCGGCGAAGGGCCGTCTCGTAGATCCCGCTGCGCACCGTGCCCGTGGTCGCAAGGATGCCGAGGCGATCTCCTTCAGTGTAATGGTCCCGGATCCAGTCGGCGCAGAGCTCGATCATGTTCACGATCGGCACCGACGTCGCCGCCTGCAATTCGTCGAAGAACGCGTGTGCGGTGTTGCACGGAATCAGGATCAGGTCCGCGCCGGCGGCGGCCAGATGGCGTATACCTTCGCAGATCACCGGGACGGGGGACTCCCCACCGCCCAGGATGAACTCCATGCGGTCGGGCGTCTTGGGATTGGAGTCCACGATCAGGTGAATGTGGTCCTGCTCGCGCTCCGCCCGGGTGGCGGCGAATATCTTCTGCATCAGGTCCGTCGTGCTCTCCGGCCCCATGCCGCCCGCGATGCCGACGATCTTCTCACGCATCGGCGGCGTCCTCCGCTACGGCCGACGGAAGCTGTTCCTTTATGTCGCGAGCCGCGGCCTCAACGTCGCCGGCGCTGATGATGCCGCTGCATACGGCAACGCGGCCGGCGCCCGCCGCCACCACCGACCCGACGTTCTCGGCGCGGATGCCACCAATCGCGTAGACCGGGACGGACAGCTCCGACGTCACGGTGCGGACAAGCTCCAGCCCCCGGACGTTGGCTCCGGCCTTTGTCTCCGTCGCGAACACAGCTCCGACGCCAACGTAGTCCGCGCCGTCCTGGGCAGCCTGGCGCGCCTGCTCGACCGACCCGGCCGAGACGCCGATGACCGCCCCCGCGCCGAGCAGCCTCCTGGCCTCGGCACACCCCAGGTCGGTCTGGCCCAGGTGCACGCCGTCGGCATCGGAGGCTGCCGCGATGTCGGCGCGATCGTTCACGATAAAGACGGCCCCCGCCTCGGCCGTCACGCCGCGCAGGCGCTTCGCCAGCGCGAGGAAATCGGCCCCGTCCATCTCCTTCTCGCGCAGTTGGATCATCCCGGCCCCGCCGCGGATCGCCGCTCGCGCGACCTCGACGGGATCTCGGCCGCCGCACAGGCCCGCTGTGACAATCACACACAGCCTGGCGTCCGCCAGCCGCCGGGGCGCCGACAGCTCCGTTTCGATCGTGTAGATTCTGTACCGCAGGGCCTCCGCCCGAGCCGCGGCGGCCGGGCACTCCGTCTTGCCGTATTCCTCGATGACGCGCAGCGCCTCCTGAAGCCGTTTGAGCGCCGCAGCGGCCACGTCGGCGGGCGTGTCGCGCCGCGCCTCCGACGGCGTGCTGATCTGTGTGCCCACGTCGCCGGCGGTGTCCCGCGCAGCCACTACCCGGCCGGTGCCGCCGTCGAACATCTCTGCCAGCTCGCGCAGATCGTGGCGCGCCTCCTTGAGCCGCCGAGCGTGTGCGGCCGAGTCGAGCACGAAGCGGGCGTACTCCTCGGCGACCCGTGCCGCCTCACGAGCGCGGTTCAGATTCGCGTCGATGATCCGCAGTGCACGTCGGAATCGGCCCGCCAAGGCCCGGCCCTCCATCGCTCGCCGGCCCACATTATTCGCGGCCGTCGGCCCGAAGTCAACAACAAGCGGGCTGACGGTTGCGGTGCTGGACGGCCACGAGTCCCACGCGAGCTACCGACGTCATTGCGAAGCGTGCCTGACGCGGGAGATTCGGACGTGCGAAGGGACTCGCATCCAGTACTACCATCGCCACGTGACGCTCCTGCTGTTGACTCGCGATCTGGTCCTGCCGCTCGACGCAGAACCGATGCGTCGGGGAGAAGACGAGATCGCCACCGCTCTCCGCCTGCTGGAGCGAGTCATCGAAAACTATCCGCGAGCGTTCGACGTGGCCGCAAGTGCATCAGCCGGTGCGAGTGATCCGCAGCCTCGAACACCGCACCGTCCACCGCCAACTCACCGGCGAGGAC
>CAZDHT010000087.1:0-17468 GCA_964505325.1 uncultured Planctomycetota bacterium
GCCAACAGAGCGAACACAGCGAAGAAAGGCAGGCGGACCTCGGACAGGTTGCGCCGGAAGATGACGTACGCCGCCCACAGCGCGAACACGACGACCAGCAGTACATCGCCGGGAGTGACGTGGATTCCGCCTTCGCGCTTCTCGTCCTTCGTCTCGACGATCTTGACGGTACCGTCGTCCTGTACCTGCTCCGCCTGCCGGGTGACGGTCCGAGTCGTTCCGCCCACGTGAACGCCCCACTGGGTCGGCATGACGACGATAAGGGCCAGGGTGAGAATCCAGAGCAGATTCTTCATGTCTTGTCTTCCAGGGGCGATGTCATTGCTCGGGCGGCGCCGTCGCCAGGTGTTGGCTCTTCAACGCAATCCGCAGACAGGTGAAGAAGCCGCCGAAGAGCAGGACCGTCCCCAGCGCGGCCATCGCCGCGACATCGGGCTTGTTGAGCCAGACCATGAACACGCCAAACACAACGCCCGCGGCCGCCAGCCACAGGAACTTGGTCCAGTTCCTGCCCAGCGCGAGCGCGATCGCGACGAGCGTCACGTATACGCCCCACCCGGCCACGTCCACGGACCATGGCAGCACTGTATCGTAGCCCCCGTACGACGCCTTCATCTCGTCGATGAAGCTCTTGCCCAGCAGGAAGACCAGGACGGCGGGGGTGATGTACTTGATGAACAGTTCAAACCATCCGCCCAGCTTGATCTCGGACCGTTCATTGACGAACTCCTCGATCTCGTGATGGCGGAAGAAATAGGCAACGGCGATGCACTCCAGCAGCCCGACGACGGCCAAGCCATAGCTGTTCATCCAGTGGTCCACGATATCGAGCCACATCATCCCGGACGACGTGGCGAACAACAACGTGCAGCAGAAGCCGATGAGGCAGAACGCTGCGGTGACAAGCGGCTTGCTGGCGCCGGGGAAGCGATCCCTGATCCCGGTGATCACCCCCTCCACGATGGAAAAGGCGGAGTCGATCCCAAGCAGCAGCAGACACAGGAAGAAGGTGACGCCGATCACCCGGGCCCACACGCCCCCGATCTTGGCGATGGCGATGGGGTAGGTGATGAAGACCAGACCGGGCCCGGCGCCCCGGCCCGGGGCGAGAACGTCTTCGACTCTGGGCACGTTGCTGGCGACCGCCAGGTAGCCCAGGACGGAGAACACGGCAAAGCCGGCGAAGAAGCTGGTGGCGCAGTTGGCAAACGAGGTGATGAACGCGTTGTTGCTCACGTCCGAGTCCTTCGGCTTGTAGCTCGCGTAGGCGATCAGGATGCCGAAGCCCAGACTGAGCGAGAAGAAGATCTGGCCGTAGGCGGCCAGCCATACCCTGGATTGCGTGAGCATGTCCCACGTCGGCGTCAGGTAGTAGATGATGCCCCCCTTCGCCCCGTTGAGGGTGAGCCCGCGGACCAGCAGGACGCCCAGCAGTATCACGGGCAGAGAGACCGTCCACATCACCACCTTGCCGACGATTCGGACCCCCTTGAAGATGATGAGGAAGATGGCGAGCCAGGTGACGCCACACCACAACGCGGCCTGCCAGGGCAGTTTGAACATGCTGCCAAGGTAGGAGATGCGCCTGGATTTGAGGTCCTTGATCTCCTTGTCCAAAGCGGCGCCGCGCCGTTCTTTCTCCTCGGAGGAGAGCTTCTTGTTGGCGTCAATGTCTGTCTTCAGGTCTCTCCGAGCCTCGATCTGTCCGTCGAGTTTCGCGTTTTCGGCGCAGTAGGCCTTCCATTGCGGGATGGTGAAGCCGCCCAGGCATTCCTCGTGGAAATAGTTGCGCGCGTTGTCATCCAACGACACGAAGTGCTTGCGTTTGTTCGCCGGCTCCAGCTTCTCCGCGTCCCTCTTGGCCTGCAACTCCTTCTCGCTGAGCAAGAGCACCTTGGTACCCCACGCCGTCTGCGACCTGACGATCCCGCGCAGCCGCTCTCTGTGCGCCTCGAGTTTCTCCTTGTCTTCGCCTTCGGGCTCCTTGTACACGAGATAGAGGACCACCCGGTCCGGTGGAATGGTCTTTTCCTCCACGCCGACCGGCTGCTCGACCCGGACCGGCGCCGGGCGGGTCCACTCGAGGGTGGACGACGCGACCCCGTAGTGCCAGGCCCACCCCATGATGGCCACGTAATAGAACGAGATCATCGAGCCGACCAGCAGTGCGAACCACCCCACCCAGCGGAACTTCTTGTTGACCGCCGCGAGGGCGCCGGGCGCGCCCTTCTGGAACTTCTGGCCCAGGGTGTACTCGACGATCATCAGCGGAATGCCCGCGGTGATCAGCGCGATGAAGTACGGGACCAGGAACGCCCCGCCGCCGTTCTTGGAGGCGATGTACGGGAACCGCCACACGTTGCCCAGCCCGACCGCGCTGCCGATCGCTGCCATAATGAACGGCACCCGGCCGCCCCAGCGTTCTCTCTCGTTCGCCATCGCGCCCTCCTCTACTTCGTGCTTGTCAGCCCGGCCATTTCGGTGTCGATCTCCCACTTCCACTTCGCATCGATGTCGTCTGCCAGGCAGCGCTTGAACGCCTTGGCCGCCTTCCGCCTGTCCCCCAGGGCCTTGAACGTCATTCCCAAGTGGAACCGGGCGTCGACGTCCATCGGGTCAAGCTTCAGAACGGTGAGGAACTCCGCCTTCGCCAGGTCGAAGGCCCCCGCCAGATAGTGGGTCAGGCCGCGTTTGAAGTGGTAGTCCTTCCGTTCCTTAACCGGCTTCCTTCGGAACTGTCTGGAGAGGTACGCGATGTGTGCGACCGAGTAGCACCAGGCGGCGGCGGCGCCGCCGCGGCACAAGTCGCCCACGAACAACTCATCCATCACCCAAGCCGCGTATACGCCGTTGACCGCCAGCGCGAACAGCGCAAACGTGAGCAGCCCGCGCCAGTGCCGGCCGACGTACAGATGTCCGAGCCCCGGCACAAGAGCCAGGAGCAGGGCCTTCCACCGCTTGCCCAACCGAATTCACCCCCTTGGTCCGGTGTCCTATTCGTACGGCGAGGCGAGCTTGTACCGCTTGCTCAGCCGCCGGATTTCGTCGAGCAACTCCCTCTTCTCGCCGAGGCGAGCGATACGCGAGGTCAGGTAGTGTATCTTGCCGCGGGCCCATTCCCGCGCGATGGACCGGTCGGCGGCCAGGACCTCGGGCAGCGTCCGGGTGTACAGGAACTTCCTGCGGTCCTTGGTGCTGTCGCCGATGATCCGCACGGCGATCGTGTCGCCCGGCTCGCACCGGCCGTAGATCACGATCGGCCGGCCGGCGTACAGGTTCGGCGGGGTTTGCGGATACACCTGATCCACCTTGAAATTGCCGTACTGCGCCCGCAGGTTCATCAAGACGGGGTCCTTGAACTGCATCAGCAGGCCGAGGAGCGCGGCGTCGGCGGCGTCCGGCGACCTCGCCTTGACAAACACGCCCCGGTTGCGATACGCGAGCAGTTCGAGCAGGTAGCTGTTGGCCGTGGCGGCGCCGGGGTTGATGGCGAAGATGCTGTAGTTCGTCCGAGTGACCCGGGTGAGGTCGTTGACGATGTGCCGGATGTCCCGCATTCCAACAGTGGGGTTGCCATCGGTGACCAGGAAGATGTTGGTGGGGCGGAGGGCTTCTTCGCCCTTGGCGGGCAGATTGGCGATGACGTTTTTCAGCGCCGTATATACATCCGTCCGGATCTGCCCAGGCTCCCGGTGAATGGAGCGCGCGGCCTTCGCGATGTTTGCCGGTGTGGCGGGGACGAAGCTGTCGAACGCCTTGTATGATTGTTCGCTGAACCGGATGACGTTCAATCGGTCCCCGCGGTTCAGGCCCGCCGCGGCATTGGCGACGGCGACGCGCACCTTGTTCAGCATCCGAAGGCGGATGCTGGACGAGATGTCCACGACGAAGAGGACGTTCTTGGCGATGACGGGAAGCTTGAGCCCTCTCCGCTGCTGAATGGTCATTCGGAAAAAGCGGAACGTGCTGCCGGGCTCGGCGTACACGTCAATCTTGACATCCAGCGGGAGCGGCTTCAGCGGCACGGGCCGGCCGTCGTCGGCAAACATCCCCTCGGCGTCCCGGTCGACGGCGACTGTGGTCAGCGCGGGCACCGAGACCCCGTTCATCGGCGGCGGCTTCAACGAAAGTCGCGGCGCCGTGCCGGCGTCGAGAAGGCGGGTCCCCGTTCCGGGGATGGCGCTCACCAGTCCGCCGGGGTGATCCCGCAGCCTGGGCGTCGCGCCGGCCTGGACGGGCGGCAGCGGTTCCACGAGCCGGCCGGCCGGAATGTAGGTAACCTGTTCCTTGCCGGGCTCTATGACTTCCAGCTCGCCGTTCCTCACGAACGCCTGGCTGCGGCCCGACAGCTTCGTCCGCGATACGAGCGGCAGTTCTTCCTCCGGGTATCTTGGCAGGGCTTTCATTTCCGGCACATCCTCGCGGGGGCCGGAGTCGCGGTACTGCGGAAACAGGTCAGCGGAAAGCTCGGGCGCACTCCGCATTGACAGGAGGTCGGCTTCCGACAGCTCCGGGACCATGGCGACGCGTTCGAGCGATTCGGCGCTGACGGTGCCGGCTTCGACCGTCAACGCGCGCTTGACCGGGCGCTCCGCCTCTCCCACCTCGAGCCAGCCGATGCGGTCAACCGCAGTCAGCCCAACCAAGTGAAGGAGCAGCGAGATGCAGAGCGGCGTTACGACCCACCGGCGCGACGCGGGGGCGACCGGCCTCAGTTCCCTCCGCAGTGGGTAGGCTACCTGCGGCACACTCCTCCTCCGCGCAGACTACTTCTTCTGGATCGAGCCGTCCGCCGTGGCCACGTAGCCCAGCGGACGGAGCCCCTTCTTTGCCTGGGCGGCCCATTTCGAGCCGGCGTAGCGCTTGAGGAGCTGCTCCCAGAACTTCACCGCCTCGTCCAAATCTTTCAACAGGACGTTGGCCCTGCCCGCGAAATAGAGCGCCTCCGGGGTAAAGACCTTGTCATCATACAGCAGGCCGATCTCGGCGAAGTACCGTGCAGCGGCTGCGTATTCACCCCGGGCGAAACTGATGTGGCCCAGCTTGGTGACGGACGCGACCTTGAGCAGCCCGGTGCCTTTGCGCGACACCTGGAGGTAGAGGTCGGCGGCTGCGTTGTCGGTGTTGCTCTCCCGGTAGAGCGCTTCGGCCTTGACGAACTTGGTCTGCAGCGCGAGCTTGCTGTCCGGAGACTGCTTGAGAAGCTGGTCGCAATACCTGACGACCGACTTGTTGTCGGGCGGCTTGAGCTCGGCGTGGAGCAGCGCGAGCTGATGGAGCGCCTCGACGGCTCTCTTTGACTTCAAGTTCCGGAGCACCGCCTCGAAGGCGCGGATGGCCGACCCGGGGTCGCCGTGCTCCCGGAAGTGGGTGCCTGTCCAGAAATAGACCGATTCCAGCCGCAGCATCGCCGGCTTGCGCGTCATGATGCCCAGGAAGCCCTCGGCCGCCTTCTGGAACGATGCGGTGGAGTCCTTTCCCAGCTTGTCGGCCTGCCGTTCGAGCAGCTTCTTCTGGTCCCCTTTTGCCGCCTTGGCTTTGGCGGCCAGTTCCGCAGCCTGCGCGGCCTGGTTCTCGCCCAGGTTGTAGCAGCACTCCGCCAAGCCGAGGAGGGTCTCATCACGGTGGGGGCCCTTCAGCCCGAGACTGGAGCGCCACGCCTTCTCGGCAGCGGCGTACTCCTTGACCGCGCCGGCGGCGTCCCGCTTCTCGGCGAGCGCATCGCCACGAATCCGGTGGTGCCGTCCCAACCAGTAGAACACGGTGCCGACGTAGCGGCCATTCGGGTATTTCGCGGCGTACTGTGTAAACGCGGCGGCCATGTCGTCGAACCGCGACATCTTTGCGTAGCACACGCCGCGCTGATACATCACCTCCTCGACCTCGGGGCCGGTCGGCTTCGCCGCCAGGTACTTGTCGTATCGGTCCACGGCTTCCTTGTACTTCCCGGCCGTCTGGTAGAGCGCGCCTGCGCTGAGCAGCGCCGAGACCTTCTTGACGTGTTCCCCAGCCTTGGCAAGAAAAACGTCGTACGCGCGGGCCGCATCTTCCCGCTTGTTCTGCTTGTGGCTGGAGTACGCGATGCGGTAAAGGGCGTCCGCGTAGTTCGGGTCCTTCGGGCCGATCTGCCCGTAGTGCGCGACGGCGTTCGGGTAGTCGCCCAGCCGGAGGTACCCTTCCGCGGCCATGAACGTGACCTGGGCGACCCACTTGCTGGCGGGGAACAGGCGTCGGAAGTTGACGCAGCTCGCCACGAGCTTCTTGGCAGACTTGCCGCCGAGGCGGTAGTAGCTCCAGCACAGTTTGTAGGCGCCGTCTTCGGCCATCGCGCCCTGCTTGACCCTGGCCAGCAGCCCGGCGAACGCGCCGGCCGCCTCGGCGAACCCGCCCTGATTGAAGCTGGACAGTCCGACGATATAGAGGCACTGCTCGGGGATCTTCAGCGACTTGTTCGCGGGCGTTTCCTGAAATCCAGCCAACAGGGCCTTGCACACCTTGGCGGCCTCGGGGTATCTCTTGAGGCCGAACAGCGCCCTCCCCTTCCCCAGCGCGGCCCGGTCCTTGTACTGGCCTTTGGGATTGAGTTTTGCGTAGGCGGCCAGGGCTGGAGCGAATTGCCTTAACGCGAGCCGCGCGTCCCCGAGCCGCAGCCACATTTCCTCCTGCGTCGGAGAGCCGGCGTAGTCCTTGAGGAGCATATCCAGCGTGGCCGCGTGATCGGCGACCTTGCTCAGCTTCAAATGCGCGTCTGCCAGCACGATCAGGGCGTACTGCCGCAGCGGGTTCGCCTTGGGCGCCTTGGCGACGACTGCCAGGTGTCTGACAGCCTCCGCATGCTGGCCGAGGTCGTAATACGACCGGCCGAGAAAATGGTGCATTGGGATCTTGAGATCCGCCCGGACCTTGAGCTTGGACAGCGCCAGCAGGTCGGCGACGGCGCCCTTGCTGTCGCCGAAGATGTAGCGCAGGTGCCCCGAGCGAAAGAGGCCATCCTGGCTGCGCTTGCCGCTGGGGAACTGCTTGCGGAGCGTGATGAGTTCCGCGAGGGCCTTCTTCTGGTTCTTCTCGCCGCCGAGGTTGAAGTACGAGAGCGCCAGCTTGTAGCGCGCCTCCTCGCACCGGGGGTCCTGGGGGAACTCCTTGAGGAATTGGCGGTAAACCGGCGCGGCCGTCTTGTACACCTTGATCTTGAAGAGCGATTCGGCCAGATCAAACTGCCGATCGGCCTCGGTTTCTTTCTTGGGCTCTTGGGCTTGCGCCGGCAGGGCGCAGAGGAGCGACAAAAGCACGAGCACAACCCCCCAGGCCGTGCTCGTCCTCCCCGCCAAAGGCATCGGGCGTCGACGGCTATTTGATCGAGCTCTTTCCTTCATTGACGCTCACGAACGAGACGTTCCTCAGTTTGGCGGCCGTGCATGCGTCGATGACCTGCACGACGTTCTGGTACTGCGACCTGCCATCCGCCCGGATAATCACAGACACGGGAGCCGAGCGGGCGGATTGTGCGACGTTGATCAGGACCCTGCGAAGCTTCTCGATGGAGTACCGCTGGTTGTTGATCCAGATCTGCCCCTTGCGGGTGATGTTGACGACGATGTCCAGCTTCTCCCTCGGCCTCACGATCGCCGCGGTGGTCTTTGGCAGCTCGATCGGGGTTTCGCTTTCCTGGGCCCTTTCCTGCGCCACCAGGGCGCCGGTAACCACGAAGAAGATCAGCAGAATAAACAGGATGTCGACGAGCGGGGCGAGCTGGAACGAATCCTCGCGGGATTCGAATGCCTGGCGGAAGTTCATTCCTCATCTTCTCCAGCCGCCGATACCGCCTCGGCCATCTCCTCCGCGACCTGCTCCATGTCGGTGGCGATGCGGAGCAGCTTGCCTCGGAAGTAATAGAAGCAGGCCATCGCCGGGATCCCGATGACCAGGCCGGCGACGGTGGTGATCATCGCCTTGTTGATCCCCCCGGCGAGCTGCATGTACTGGGCGCGCGGATCGCCGATCTTGAAGCCCTCGAACGCAACCATCATCCCGAGGACCGTCCCCAGCAGCCCCAGCATGGGCGAGATGACGCCGATGTTCGACAGATAGCTGATCTTCTGAAGCAGATGAGACGCCTCGCGGGAGCCGGCGGCCTGCGCGGCCTCGCGGACCTTCTGCGGCGGTTCACCCGCCTTGCGGAGCGCGGCGATGGCCACCCGGCCGAACCCGCACCCGTCCTTCTGGCACGAGTCAATCGCCTGCTGCACCTCGCCCCGCGAGATGTGCCCGCTCAGCTTGTCCAGAAAACCCCGCGGCATAATCTGGCCCGGCCGGACCACCAGCGCACAGTGAATGGCCCAGGCAACCCCCAGAACCGAGAGGATGACCAGCAGCAGCATGATCACGCCGCCCTGCTTCAGCAGCAGCCACAACTTCTGAGCTTGCGCCTTGATCCGGTATTTCCTGGCCAGCCAGATCTTGCCGTCGTCGTAGCACAGGCCCTCCGCCAGCACGGCTCTCTGCCCGTCGCCGTTCCGGAACTCCACGTCCACGGCGCCGGCGCCTGGGGACCTGGGGACGATCGCCGTCACTTTCGTACTCGACAGCACCGTCACGTTGGAACATTCCTTGCCCCCGACCAGCACCACGACCTTCGCGTCTTCCCCGGTGTCGAAGTTGGAGCCGATCAGGGTGATCTTCGCGCTGCCCGCCACGGGTGCGGTATTCGGGTCAATTCTGTCCAGCGAGGGCGGCAGGCCCGGTGTGTTCTCCTGGGCCAGGACGAGGGCCGGCGATGCTGGAAAAGCAACGCAAGCGGCGAGCAGCAGGCGCGGCAATGAGAGGCGCATGGCAACTTACCGACGAGACGGGGCCGGCGAACACAAGAGCTGGTCGAAGCGCTCGGATTATAGCAACTGGCATCCGCGCGAGTCAAGCGATATTGGATGAGCCGAGCCAATGCGCTGTCCGTGGCGAGGGCATCCTGCCCTCGCGTGTCGCGGCCATCTTGGCCGCGATGAGGTCGTTTTCGAGGCCGAAACGCCTTCGAGACACTGCGGAACCAGAACGCAAATGGCTCAGGTCACGTCGCGCCATGCCGGCGGGCGGACGAGCGCTCAGTGGCGGCGGCTTCTATCGCGTGAACAGCCGGAAGGGTTCCAGCACGAAGGCGTCCTCGGTTTCCCGCTGGGATTTCTCTGCGATACGACGGAAGGTTTGCACCTGGACGGGCTTCGTGCGGTTCTGGAACGCGCCGTCGCCGAGCGCATGGCTTGTGCGACTCCCCCAGGCCCAGACCGTGCCGTCGCTGCGCACGGCGAACGATTGGCTCGAGCCTGCGGCGATGGCGATCACGTCGGTCAAGTCCGCGACTTTCGCCACCCGCCAACGGTCGGTGGTCGTCCCGTCGCCGAGCTGACCACCGTGATTATTTCCCCAAGCCCACACGGTTCCGTCGCGATCGAGCGCCAGCAGGTGGCCACTGTCGGCTGCAATAGCAACGATGTTCGCCAGCCCCGACACCCGCTGGGGTGTCGTGATTACCTGCCGCCGCCGCCAGTTGTCTAGTCGTCTGCGCACTCCCCATTCCCACACTGTGCCGTCTTCGCAGAGGGCTATCGGGTACTGGGAGCCCCGTACGGCCACCGCGACGGCCTTGCGATCTTTGCGGCCCACGCCCCGGACCCGCACTGGGGTGTGGCGGTCCTTCGTCGTGCCGTCGCCGACCTGTCCCGAATCGTTCTGCCCCCAGGCCCACACGGAACCTGCGGAGTCGATCGCGAGGGCAAGGTTGATGCCCATTGCGATCGCGTTCACGCCGGCCAAGCCCCGGATCCGCACGGGAGACCGCCGGTTCTCCGTGGTGCCGTCACCGAGACAGCCGTGCGCGTTTGAGCCCCACGCCCACAACTCTCCGTTTCTTCGCAGGGCGAGGTTGCTGCTGCCGCCGGCCGCCACAATGGCGACACCTGCCAGCCCCGCCACCTGGTTCAGCGTTGTCGTCTTCCGCGTTCTGATCACGGACTTGTCGTCGCCGATGCCCAGTGCGCCGGCGTAGTTGTTGCCCCATGTCCACACCGTCCCGTCGATGCGCACGGCGACCGAGTGCTGTCCGCCGACGGCGACAAAGGTCACGCCATCCAGGCCCACAGTCTGAATCGGCGTCCTCTGAACCAGTCGCCATTCTGCGTGCGACTTGGCGCCGCGCGTGTCGGCGTTTAGGTTTCCGCGGGGTTTTCCGCTGCCCCAGGTCCACACGGTCCCGTCGGTTCGCCATGCGGTTGCGCGAGAGCCTCCTGCCGCGATAAGTTGGAGCGGCCAGTTGCCCGCTCCGCCACCCGCGGGTTTCCACGTCGGGTCCTGCGGGTCGATGAAGTCCACTTCCATGTTGTCATGCACCATAAGAACCAACCGGTCCCACTTGTCCTGCGGCGGCAGCACGACGAAGGCCTTCAGTACATCGTCCGACCAGGTTCCTTTCAACGGCTGGTCTGTGGAATGCATCTTTGTCGTCAGCTTGCCGCCCAGCCCGTACGCGATGTTGTAGAACAGATACAACCGGTCCTCTTTGTCGCTCTCTTTCACGGTTACGAGGACAAAGCTCGTGCCGCTCACATTGCCCAGCGGCCGGACTCCGAGGATCTCCGGTTTGTTCTCCGGCCGCAGTGTGTGGCGGATGCTGCGGTTGTGCAGGATCGCCTTCAGCCCATGCACCAACTCCTTATCGTCGCCGTACTCCTTGAGCCAGAACGTCCAGAAGCTGTCGCGGTTGATTTTCATCTCGTCTTCGTCGTTTAGCGCTTCCGGCTGTTTCTTGACCATCTTCCAGATGCGTTCGAGGTCCGGGTCGTGCAGCCGTTCGTACCATTCGAGTTCGCCGGGCCAGCCGGCGGGCTTCTTGTCCTGTTCGGCCTTGGGCATGTATTCCCAGGAGGGCGAGTCATAGACGTCCCAGAGCACGGCGGCGACCTCGATTTCGTTCCAGTCGCGGCGGCCCTTGATGCCGTCGCGCCACCCAAGGTCGCCGGGCACGTCGTCGCAGGGCGGATCGGCCATGCCGGCCGGGACCGGATACCACACGTGCTCGAGATTTTTCCCGTTCAGGCGCTTGGCGGCGGAGACCGGTTGGCCGGTCATTGTCGGGATCTTCAACACGGCGGCGGGGAGGAATTGGGCCCAGCCCTCGCGCCAGCCCATCTCGCCGCTGGAGCAACTTCTTGAATTGTGCTCGCTGCTCATCCACGGATGCGTCTTTGGCAGCGTCCAATAGACGTCGTGCATGAGCTTGTGGCTGAACTCGTGCAACGTGGTGCAGCGCAAGTCGCGCCATTGGTACCACCTCTCATCCTTCGTCTTCTTTTCGTCGAACAGCTTCCTGGAACACATGTCGATCCACCCCTTGCCCTGGCAGATCTTCGGTATGCCGACGGGGCTCTGCGTGTCCCGGTAGGCGGCCTTGTCCTCCGGGTAAAAGATGCTCGTGCCTCGCGCCAGCTCTTCCTGGTTGGCGGCCTTGTCGCGGAGGAACCGGTACTCATCGAGGCACACCTGGCACAGGAAGATGGCAGCCACGGTGCGGCGGCCGTTGTCGTCGTAGTCCCAGCTCGCAATCGGCAGGGCGTATCGCCCGTTCATCACGCCCTCGTCAAAGGTCTTGTCCGGCCCGTGCACGTAGACGTTGATCGTCACCGTGTTGCCATCGTTCACCTTCACCGCGCGCGTCTGCCCATTGTAAGGATAGAGGCGCACCGCGCCCTTGTACGCCGAGACGGTGTTCTCCACGTCTACGGCCCACTTCTTCTTGAACGCGTCCAGCAGAACGCGGGCGCGGACCTCGATGTTGATCTTCAGCGACTTGAAGTCGGGCCGGTACGCCTTCTGTTTGAACGTGACCTCGTACTTGCCGTCGGCATCCGTGTACGTGTCGATATCTCCCACCAACTTCTGGTCGTTCTCGACCTGAATCTGGAGGTATTTGGCCGGCACGTAGCCCCCGGTCGTACCGTCGGCGTTCTCCTGGTCGCCGTTCCAGTAGCGGACCGTCCCGTTCACCGTGATGTTGGCCGACGCGGGGGAAGCGGCCAGAACCGCCAGGCAGAACACCAAGATCTCAATGCGCTTCACGGCGTGCTCCTTTCGATTCGACGGGCGAGAATGCCTGAACACATCACGACCGTTTCTTGCGAGAACTCCCTCCTCGCAATGATAGCGGGTCATGTGTCGCCGGTCAACAGCGCGAAAAAAGGAGGCATTTGCGATGCGGACATTTCAGCGACTCAGCGACGCGGCCGGACGCCCGGACCACCGCGCTCAGCGGTTCTTCTTCGCACGCATGCCGCTTAATGACTGGCCCCTGCGGAGCCGGGGGCGATTTCGCCGATTCCCCACAATCGGAGCATCAACTCGATGAGCAGCCGCAAGGATGGCTCCGGCCGCTAACCCGGCGCCCCGTTGGACGGGATTTGCATTCAAGTTTTCGGCCGGGGTAGTCGATACATACAACATACGCTACTGGGAACGGAGGGAATGAGAGCGGGTCTTTATCAGCCGGCCCGGCGGGTTCGGCCGCGTGGGTCTCGGCGGGACGTCTGGAAGGAGAGGGTAGAATGATCTGCCAGCGCGAGGGTTGCAGCAGAGTCGTACCTCCCGGTCGAAGGAAATACTGCTCGGTGGAGTGCAGCAAGATCGTGAATCGGCGAAGCGCGGCGGAGCGGTCTCGATTGCGAGCCCAGGTCTATCGCCGGGAACGAATGGTCAAGTACGCTCCGCGGACCTGCCTTGCCTGCGGTTCGAGTTTCCTGTCTGAAGGGCCTTGGAACCGCATCTGTCTCGCCTGCAGTGAACGCAACGACGCCTATTCCTACGCCCGGGCCCGAGGCAACGCGCTGAGCTCGCCTGATTCGGACGACCAGATCCTGAGCAAGAGAGAGCTTGAGTTGGAGGAGGCCCAACCGCCTCTCTGATCCAACCGGGCGAGAACTTCGCTGCGGCCCGCGCTTTTTCGGCGCGGGCCGTTCACTTCCCCTGCTTGGCAGGCGGCCCCGTTGCGAACCAGACGATGCGCACGACCGCGCCCTTCGCCCCTTGGCAAGCACGGACCGCCCGGACGACGCTCTTCAGGCTTGCCCCCTTCGCCACCTTTACCTCCACCCCAGAGCGCCTGGGCGGCTTGACCAGGCTCTGGATGACCACCTTCGCCTCATCGTCGGACAGGGTCTTCCCTCTGACGCCGATCCCGCTCTTGTCGACCGCCACGGTTATGGCGTCCGTGACGTCGGCCCGGACCCGTTCCATCTGCACTGACTCGATCTGGATGCCGGCCGCGTCGATCGCCGCGAACGCGCCGGCGATAGCCTGCGGCGGCGCGCCGTGATCCACGGTGACCCGGCACGAATCCTTGGGCGCCTGCTTTGCGGTCTTTTCGAGCGCCTTGCCGGCGTCCTCGGGCTCCACGTTGTTGATCAGTGTCCGTCCGCCTTTGGTGACATCCACGTGAAATATCGTGCCGCCGGCGGCGTTCTTTGTCGGCTTGACCTTCAACGGCGGGGCAGGCTCCAAGATGACCGTGCACGGGGTGCCGCGCTTGGGCACGAGCTGCTTGGTGACGACGTAGGCTTCGTCGTTGGCGCCGAGGGCGAGGGGGAGGTCAAGCACCGCGAACGGATCCCAGTAGACGGTGATGATGGACTTCTCCACGTTCGCCCAGTAAATCTTCTTGCCCGTATCCGGATCCTTGTGGATCTTGCTCCCCACGAACACCCACGGCGTCCGCAGCATGGTGCGTTTGTCGATCGCGTTCCAACAGAGATCTTCAGCGCGGTGCACTTCCTCCACCTTGCCCACCCGCCACTTCACTTTCACGGTCACGGGGCTTCCGGTGGGCCGACGGTCGGGGTCACCCTGGAACCGTGGGCCGGTCCCGGGCTTGCCCGGCTTGAGCCTCATCATCAGCAGGCAGAAGTGCAGCATCTCGGGGTTCACGTCAAGTGAAATGACGGACTCGTATTCCTTCCCACCCTTGGCGCAGGCGAAGAGCTCGATGGGCCCTTCCTGCAGGCAGAACTTGCCGTCGATCTCTACGCGCTTGGATACCGGATAGAGCCGCGCTCCGCCCTTCTCGATGACCTTCTCGCGCGGGGGGTCCGCAGCCAGGCAGGTTGCGGCAGACAACACGCCCAGAAGTACTGCCAAGGCTGCCGTTGCCGACGTTCGGCCGGCTCTCCGGGTGCGGTCTTGACGATGCCTCATCGGACTATTCCTCCAGGGTTCATCCGCCCCCGGCCTTCTTTTCCGGCTCCGGCGCGTTGCGTTTGGACGCCGCGAAGTTGACCTTGTGAAACCCGATCTTTCGGCATAGGTCCAGGGTGGCGATGACCCACCGGTAGGCCAAGTGCGGCTCCGCCTCGATGATGACTGGGACCTTCTGGAGCATCGCCTTGTTCGTCCCGACGATGAGGTAGAGCTTGCGTTCGAGCCAGCGCATCGAGGTGCCGCTGTCCGTCTGGCTCCCCACCTCGGTGTCGTCGAGGCGAATGGCCGGAGGGACGTTCGGGTTCCTCTCACCGGACTGCGACACCATGAGCGTGACGCGTATCTCCCGGACGTCGATCACCTCGCTCTTTTTCGTGGGAGGGCCTTCGTCGCGGGGCAGGTAGGCCTCGAGCTCGCCCTCGGGCACGCGGAACTTGGTGCCGACAAGGAAGAAGATGAGGAGCTGAAACACGACGTCGATCATCGGCGTCATCTTGAGCTCGGTGTCGGAGCTGGCAGCCATATCGGGCCCGAACTTCATTTTGGGTTCACTCCTTCATCTGCTCTTCAGTTTCACGCTGAAGGACAGCTTCCAGAACTGCATTTTGCTGGCCCGTTCCATGATGTCCTGGATGGCTTCCCATTTCGCGTTCATGTCGGCGGCGATGAGCACGGGCTGCTTGGTCTCGCCTTCGGTCACGCCGCGGTACTTCCTCTCGACCCGCAGATAGCTCTCCATTTGGTCCAGCGTCCGTATTTTGCCCGCGATCCAGATGCGGTTATGCGTGTCCACGCTGATGACGAGGCGGTCGTGCAGGGCTTCCTCCTGCTTCGCCTGTGCGGCGCGGGGCAGGGTGAGATCCTCGACGTGGTCCTGCGAGGCGATCTCGGAGACCACAATAAAGAAGATGAGGAGCAGGAACACGACATCGATCATCGGTGCCATGTTCATTTCCAGCTCTTCGGCGTGGAACCGTTTGGTCACGTGCATTGGTTCACTCCACGGGCCGGAACCTTGCCATCAGTTCGCCGCTGATCGCGCCGACCTCGAGCACGATCCTCTGCACCCGGTTCTTGAAGAACTGAAAAATGCACATCACGGGGATGGCGACCAGGAGCCCGAGGAACGTGGTGACCAGGGCGAGTTGGATCTCACCGGCGAGCTCGCCGGGCTTGGGCGCCGCCGTGCCGGAGATTTTCTTGAAGGCGCCGATCATGCCCTGCACCGTGCCCAGCAGCCCGAGCATGGGCGTGATGTTGGCGATCAGTGCCAGGTAGCCGATCTTCTGCTGAAGGTGCGTGGCGGCTTCCTCGCCCGCCTCGGCCATCGCTTCTTCCATCTGGCTGTATCCGGCGTTGATGCGCGAGAGGCCGGCGGCGATGACGTTGGTGAAGAAGGTCGGCTGCTCCTCACACACCGCGATGGCCTGCTCATATTCCTCTTTCTCGAAGGATTCTTCCACGTCGGCCAGCAGGTCCGGGGGCATGATCACGCCCCGGCGTATGGTCAGTGAGTGCTCGATGACCAGGGCGATCGCGACCAGCAACAGGAAAATGATAATGTAGCCGATGAGTCCGCCGGCGTTGATGGTGTCGAACAGGGTCATGGCCTTGCCGGCCTCGACCTCCCCGGTGGTATCCCTCTTCGCGGGGGTCGTCCCGGCGTCGGCGGCCATCAGCGCCGGGCACATGACCAGGAGCAACATCATCAATGACATGACAAACACGGCACCGAACCTCTTGGGCATCGCAGGTCTCCTAACAGTGTCTTGCGGGCCGGCCCTGTGTCCGCCGCCCGCCGCAGAACAGCCCGTCCACTACTTATGGCCGCCGCACCCTGACGCCGAGGGCTTCGAGCCGCTTTCGGGCGTCCTCGGCTTCGGGCGTCTTGGGAAACTCGGTCACCAGTTCCTTGTAGATTGCGACGGCGCGCGTGTTGTCCGGCCGGGTACCGAGCAACTCCGAGGCGTTCCCGGCGCGGAGCATGGCGCGGGGCCGCTGCGCCTTCTGGTCGGGGTAGAGAATGTAGACGCGCATGTACGCCAAAAGCGCCTCTTTGTATTTGACCTTTTTCTCCGTGGCATCGGTTGCCTTGTCTCCGGCCTTCATCGACAACTCGCCGAGGGCCATGAAGAGCGTCAGCCGAGCCGCCTTGTCCTTGACCTTGGGGTGGATGGAGGTGATCCATTGCCGCGCCGCGTCAAGCTGGCCGCTGTTCATGAGGACGTCCGCCTTCCCGACCAAGGAGCGCTGGTGCATCACCGTGATCTCTGCGACGGAGCCGCTCAGCTCCTTGGGCGGGTTGGCGAGGATCTTCCCGCAGACTTCGACAAGACCGGCGTAGATCGCGCCGGCCTTCGCGGCGTCCGCCGGGACCTTCGCCAGCGCGTTCGCCATCCCGAATCGCCCGCGCAGTTGCCACAGCTTGCCGTAGGGCTGGTTGGCGCCAGGGACCCTGTAATTGCCTTTCGGGTCCAGTTCGAGGAACGTCTTGGCGGCCTCTTCGTACTGCTTCAGGACGCTGTGAGCCTTGGCCTTACCGTCAACCGCCTGGAGGAAGTAGAACGACTTGCGGTGCTGGCTGATCACCTGGGCGTACTTGGGAAGCGCTTCGCTCTGCTTTCCCAGCTTCGCCAGGCAGTCGGCGTGGAGGGTCAGCTTGTACGGCGCATACAACCACTCGCGCCCGGCCGCCGCGGGCAGCTTCTCCAGGTATCCGAGCGCCTTCTCGTATGCTTGCTGCGTGTTCTTGTGATAATCGGACACCGCCCGCCGGAGGTCGGCCGGCGCGTCGCCCAGGCTTATCTCCTTGACCCTGTCGGCGGATATCTCGCGCTCTTTGCCCGGTTCTCCGTAGAACTTGACGTACGTGATCCGCGTGCCGTCCGCCGAGAGGATCTTGACCCCGGATATCGGGGGCCCGGAATGCAGCACGATCCGGTCAGGATACTTGGCCTCGCCAGCGACGGCGATCCCGGCGGTCAAAAGGACGGCTGCCGCCAACGCCGCAGCCGCCAACCCTTTCAGATGCTTATGCACGTCGGGGCTCCTCAATCCTTCAGCTCTTCCAAGAGTTCAGTTGCGTTCTTCTTCACTGCCGGGTCTTTCGCGTTCTTGATGACGTGCTCGACGAAGGGACGAAACTTGGCGCGAATTCCCCGGTTGCCATACTTCATGTCGACCAGGCGGAATGCGGCAATCACGCCGAGCATGGCCTTGTGCTTGTTCGCCGGGCTGAG
>CAZDHT010000088.1:0-17370 GCA_964505325.1 uncultured Planctomycetota bacterium
ATGACAAGGACGCGTTGACCGTCCGCGTCTCGCTCGGCCTCAAGCCGCAGTTCGAGCGCACGCTCTATTGGTCGCCGAAGAAGCGGCCGGCCCAGACCCTGAGCAAGGGGGTGGCGATCCAGGCGGCCCCGGAGGGGGTGTATGTCTATGACGGTGGTCAGGCGGCCGACCACGTTCGCCTGTTCAGCCACACGGGCGAGTACGTGCGGACCATCTACCCGTTCCCGGCCGGGAAGATCAAAGACGTGCGGGGGCTGATCTGGCACGTCTTTCCGCAGGACGGCAAGCGGCTGCCGATCAAGCCGAGCTACCAGATGTGCACCTTGCTGACCTCCGGGGACAACGCCCTCCACATTATCTTCAAGGACGGCCGCTACTTTTACGGGCCGATGGACCCGGCGCACAAGGGGGAGTATGGACGGGCGACGACCGACATTGCGGTGATGGGGAATCGCATTGCGTTGGGGGCGTTCCGCCTGGCCCGCCTGGCCACCGACGGCACGAGCGGCGGCCTGCCGGTGAACGGCCCGCACATCGACATCCGCGACCCGCGGGGTCTGTACAAAGCGACGGAATCGGCACTGGCCGTGAAGCTGGGCGGGTACGGCCTGTTGACCAACCTTCGTCCGCACCGGTTTGCCTTCAGTCCCGATGGCAAGACGCTGTACCTCACGTGTTACATCGAGAACTACGCGCTCGACATGTACATGCACAACTATTGGCGGCACGTCGTCCGGCGAATGGACTTCGAGAGCGACAAAGAACCGGAGCTGTTCCTGGGCGCATCGCGGCCCGGCAAGGAGCCCGGCAAGTTCAACAAGCCGTCGGACGTGGCTTGCGACGCCAAGGGGCGCGTTTACGTCGCGGACTGCGGCAACCACCGCGTCCAGGTGTTCACGCCGGACGGCAAGCTCACGGCGACCATCCCTGTCCAAGCGCCGGCTCAGTTGGCCGTCTCGCCGAAGACGGGCGAACTCTACGTCTTCTCGTGGGAGATGTTCGGCGCGGGCAGCACCCATCGAACGCCGGTCACGCGGCCCTTCGTCCTGCGGAAGTTCAAGTCCGCCGACGACCCGAAGCTGCTCGCCGCGTGGGATCTGCCGATGGTCGAGACACGCGGCAAGTATGGCAAGTGCGCCGACGTCGACTTCTGGACCGACCCGCCGACCATCTGGGTGAGCCCCGGGCGCGTCCGCTTCTCGATCCGGCCCGGCTACGTCCGGACAAGACCTACGGGCATTCTGCTGCTGGCTGAAAAGGGAACGAAGCTGGAGCCGATCCGCGATTTTCAGCGCGAGGCGCGGCGTGCCGTCGTGCGGACCCTAGCGCCCGAGAACAACCGGCAGCGGCTGTACTGGAACCCCGGGCAAGAGCTTCTGTACGTCGGCGAGGGCGGCTTTCATTTCCAAGACGCGATCACCCTCGATCCCGCGAGCGGGAAGGTCCGCCTTGTGAAGCTGCCGTTTGACGCAGAGGACATGTGCTTCGACTCCAAAGGCCTCGCTCATCTCCGCACCGCGACCATCGTCGCCCGCTATGACTCGCGGACCTGGCGGGAGGTCCCGTGGGATTACGGCGAGGAGCGCCAGAAAGTCACCTACAACAGCCACTCGGGCCGGCGCGAGGCGAGCGTCACGTCCGCGCTGGCGCTGCCGACCAACTCAGGCTGGCACCACGGCGGCCTGCACGTGTCGCCGAAGGGCAACCTTGCCGTCGGCTGCCTGTACTGGTTCCGGCCCACGCAACTCCCGCGCTATTCGCGCGCGGTGGCACCGAAGGACGAAGGCAAAGCTTATTCGCCGCAGATCTACCCCGGCCGGACGACCAACGCCTGCTATGGGGCCGAGTATGTCCACGTCTGGGACAAGCACGGCAAGCTGGTCCACGAGGACGCGATCCGGGGCCTGGGGACATTGAACGGTGTGGCCATCGACAACGAGGACAACCTGTACGTCCTTTCCGCTGCGCCGCGGATGTACGACGGCAAGCCACATTTCAACTTCCTCGCGGGCACGTTGATGAAATTCCCGCCGGGCAAGGCGAAGATCGTCACCGATGCCAAAGGCACCCCCGTCGGCCTGTCGCCGGCGAACAGGCCACAACGCCCGCCGGACCTCTCGAATCTGCCGGGCAACGCGTGGGTAGACGGCGCGGAGTGGTTCTACGGCGGCGTCGGCTGGCACGGCAAGAACCACGGCCTGGGTTGCGGGTGCCGGAACACGCGCTTCGCGCTCGACTATTTCGGCCGTTCCTTCGCGCCCGAGATCGACCGCTACAGCGTCGCCGTGTTGGACACGAACGGCAGCGTCATCCTGCGCGTCGGCCAGTACGGCAACGTGGATGACGGGAAGCCGCTCACCGCCAAGGGCGGCCCGCCGGGTCCGCGTTCCATCGGCGGAGACGAGACCGCTCTGATGCATGGAGCGTACGTGGCCACGCAGACAGACCGGCGGCTCTTTGTCGCCGACATCGGGAACTATCGCGTCGTCAGCGTGAAGTTGGGTTACCACGCGACGGAGAAAGTCGCGTTGAAGAATGTGGCGGAGGACAAGTGATCAGTCATCAGTTATCAGTAATCAGTGTTCTGTTTGCGGCGCTGGCTGTGAGCGCGTCGGCGTCCGACCTGGACGAGTTCAAGGTTAAGCGGGAGCCGGTCTTCGAGTTCACCGAGAAGCCGAAGGTTACGCGTGACGGCGACAAGGTGACCATCTCGTTCGCGTCGAAGGGCTACTGCGACGCAACCGTGGCCATCGAGAACGCCGACAGCAGGATCGTCCGTCACCTCGCGAGTGGGGTGCTCGGGGTGAACGCGCCATCGCCGTTCCAGAAGAACGCGCTCGAGCAGACCATCGTCTGGGACGGCAAAGACGACCAAGGAAAGTACGTTGACGACAAAGACGCGCTGACCGTCCGCGTCTCACTGGGTCTCAAGCCACAGTTTGAGAGGAGCCTGTTCTGGAGCCCGCACAAGCGTATGTCGAACGCGTGCCCATTGCTGGCGGCCACGGAAGAGGGTGTGTTCGTCTGGGAAGGACGCGGGGTGGACCATGTCCGGCTGTTCGACCACAACGGCGACTACGTGCGAACCGTGTATCCCTTTCCGGCAGACAAGCTGGGCAAGGTACTTGGACTGGAGAAGCGGGTGTTCCCGCAGGATGGGCGCGAGCTGCCGCTCAAACGCGGGTTCGTGCAGGCGTCGCTGCTTACGAGCGGGACCAGTTGTCTGTTAGGCCTCAAGTACAAGTTCGGCGACGGGTATGCGGCGACGGCGATGGCGGCGGCGAAGGGCCGAATCGCGCTGGCCTATGACTTCATCAACCGGCTCGCCACGGACGGATCGACGGGTGGTCTGAAGCTGACCGGCCCCAAGGTAGGCCGGCGTGCACGCTGGCGAGGGTACGGCGGCCACGGCGGCGGAGAGGAGATCATCGGACCGTCGAGCATGGCCTTCAGCCCCGACGGCAAGTGGCTCTACCTGACGGGGTACATGTGGCGCGAAATGTACATGGGAGGTGCGAACTGCCTGCACGGGGTGCTGCGAGTGGCCTACGAGAAGGACGCCGAGCCGCAGGTGTTCGCGGGAGTGATGAAGGGGGACGCGGGACCAAGGGGCCCGTCGCAGTTTGCCGGGGGCAAACTGCCACGCCGTTCGCTGCCGAACGGCGACGGATGCGGAACGGACGAGCGGCACTTCAAGGTCCCGAGCTCGGTCGCCTGCGACGCCCGGGGGCGGGTCTATGTGGCGGACCACATGAATGACCGGGTACAGGTCTTCAACTCCGACGGGAAGTTATTGAAGAGCATCGCTTCGAAGAAGCCCGCGAAGGTGATGGTGAGTCCGAAGACGGGCGAGATATGGGTTCTCTCGTGGCCGGTGATCGGGATCTCGAACCACATCCTGCGCACGACCGGATTCCAGTGGAACAAGATTCCAACGATCCTGAGACAGTACCGTTCGTTCGAGAATCCGAAGGAGGTATCGCGGGAACCGATGCCCATCGGGATCGGCCTGTGGGGCTTCTTCCTGACCGGGCCGATGGTGAACGTGGCGGTGGACTGGTGGGCGGAGCGCCCCACACTATGGGTGGTGGCGCGGAAGCACAACATCTCGCGGATCGACGTCGCCTGGGGCGGCGTGGGCGCCTATGCACGCCGCACCGCAGACCCCTGGGTCAACGACGGGATCCGCCTGTTCCAGCAGCGGAAGGACGGGCGGTGGGTCGTGAAGCGCGCGTTCGGCCGGGACGCGCAGCGGGCGGTTGTCCGAGTCAAGCCGCCGGACTTCGGCCGGCAGCGGCTGTACGTGAACCCGAAGAACGAGAAGCTGTACGTGATGGAGGACGCGGGGTTCAGCAAGTCGTCCTACGAGATGGTGGAGATCGACCCCGAGACCGGCAAGATCCGCTTGGTCCAGATCCCGTTCGATGCGGAGGACATCTGCTTCGACCTGGACGGGCGCGCCTATCTGCGGACGGACACGCTGGTCGTGCGGTACGACGCCGAGACGTGGCGCGAGGTGCCGTGGGATTATGGCGAGGAGCATCGGGGCGTCGGGTTCACCTCGCTGGGCGGGAGCAAGCGCACGAATGTGATCTCGGCGCTGCCGACGCCCGGTGTCCGGCCTGTCTGCTGGAACCAGGGCGGGATGAACGTGTCGCCAAAGGGGTATCTGGTCGTCTCGTGCTGCAGCCGCGCGGCGGCAAGGCGGCGCGCGAAGGGGTCGTCGGTGTGGGACAGGTCCCGCGCCGCGATCGTCGCGAAGCCGTACACCCCTGAGATCTTCCCGGGACGCGTGCGCTGGCAGGAGATCCACGTCTGGGACACGCATGGGAAGGTTGTCTGTGAAGACGCCGTCCCCGGACTGATGGCCATGAACGGGATCGGGATGGACCGGGAGGGCGACATCTATGTGATGGCCTCGCCGGGGCGGGTGCTGGACAAGAAGCGGTACTGGAACGAGATGGCCGGAACGATGATCAAGCTCACGCCGACGAAGGCGCGGGTGACAAGTTCGAGCGGCCGTGCCGTGGTACCGCTGGCGAAGGAGTCGTGGCCGACGCGGCCGTTCGACATTGTCAACTCGATGCTGGGCGCGGCGTGGGTGAAAGGGGCAAAGTGGTTCTATGGCGGGGTCGGGTTCGACGGGTTCAATCCGTCGCACTCCGGCGGCGGGTGTGACTGCTGGAACTCGAGATTCACGCTGGACTACTTCGCCCGGTCATTCGCACCGGAGATCGGCCACTTCAGCGTCGCCGTGCTGGACACGAAGGGAAACCTGATTCTGCGCGTGGGGACGTACGGCAACGTGGACGATGGCCTTCCCTTCGGGAAGGCTTCGAAGAACGCTGGGAAGCGTTCTTCAGGCTTCATGCCCGGCGAACCGCCGCATCAGCGCTCCATCGGCGGGGATGAGGTCGGCCTTTTCCACGCCGCCTACGTTGGGACGCACACCGACCGCCGCCTGTTTATCGCTGACGCCGGTAACGGCCGAATTGTGAGTGTGAAGTTGGGCTACCATGCAACGGAGAAGGTAGCCCTGAAAGACGTTCCCGCGGCCCCGCGGTAAGGACTGCGGCTCGCCTTCTCAGTTCTGCATTCTGCATTCTGTATTCTCTATTCTCGGCTGCCGGCGCGCTCATCGCCCCGAACTCAGCGCTCATCACTTCTCTCCCGGGGCCGGCAGGTCCTTCAGCGCCACTTTCTCTTCGACGTGGTAGCCGAGCTTCACGCTGACGATCCGCGCGTTGCCGGCGTCGGCGATGAACAGGCGGCGATCGGTGTGCGCGGCGACGTAGCAGGCATAGAAAAGAGACACTTCATCGCCGCCGATGCTTCGCGCGCTCGGCGGGCCGCCCGTCTTTGCCAACGGCCTCCCGTCATCGACATTGCCATAGCGGCCGACGCGGAGGATAAGGTTGCCGTTCGAATCCAGGACCCCGACGCTGTACGAGTGGGGCTCGGGAAGGAACGAACGGTCGAAGTAGTCCAGATCGAAGCGGCAGTTCCAGCACACGCACCCACCGGGGGTGGAGAACCCGACGCCGCCATAGAGCCACTCGGCGCCCATTGCCCAGCCGGTCGTGTAGCCGACGAGGTCCATCGGGCGCTTCGGCCGGTTGTCCGGGGTCAGCGGGACGGGGATTTTGCCCGCCGAACTGAGGAACCTGGCCTTGCCCGCGGCGACCTTGACCAGGGTGCCGGATACGTCGCGGCCCATGCCGGGATCCATCGGCTTGCCGTCGATCAGCCGGCGCGAGGCGGAGAGCATGTACAGGTTACCGTCGCGGTCGATGCCGATGCCGTTGAGGTGGCCGATGCCGGGCACCGTGTCGGAGCGAACCAGCTTGCCGTGCTTGTCCCAGATGTGAATCTCGCCCCAGCGCGCCCGGCCGGGGAAAACCTGCGGCGTGTAGGCCCTGCCCACGTACTTACCTTTTCGGACGGCGCCGTCGGATCTGCGGCGGGCCTGCGGGCCGATCTGCGGCCTCGCGGAGAGCCCGGCCCCGTTACAGGTCGTCACCGCGAGGTGCCCCTTGACCGAAATGTCGATCCCGCCCAGGTGCCAGAAGTTGAAGGACCGGTGCCCCGGTGTGGCCAGCGCGGCGATCAGGTTCGCCGCCCGCGCACCCATGCCATAGCTGTGCCCCGCCCGTTCCTCGCCGTAGTCCCACGGGACCTCCCGCCAGGTTTCGGTGTCATACCGGGCCACGACGGTATCGGTCCGAAGGTAGAGCAGGCCGTTCACGTCGAAGCAGAGGTCCTCGGCGCCGAGCGGCAGGTTAACCAGCCGGATTTTTCCCGTCTTCGGATCGATTTCCACGAGCTGGTTGACGGACTTCATCACGCCGGAGTCGCCCTCGGCGACATAGAGCTTTCCGCTGGCCGGATTCACGTACAGGCGCTGGCGCGAGAGAATGGGCGGGGTCGCGCGCACGACGGACTTGACCGTCTCTCTGCCGAAGTCGTACTTGAGGACCAGCTTGTCGTCCTGCGGGACGAACCCCTTCAGGCCGGACCGCCCCCAAGGGCCGTAGTTCCCAAAGCCGTCCCCGCCGTGGCCCCAGCCGCGCTCCTGCCCGGCGCCATGCACCGAGCTGATCCAGATCGTCACCGGCTCGGTCCAACTGTCGATCTCGCCCCAGTACAGCGGCCCAAGCGGGTGCTTCGCCCACCAGTTCCCGAGCACCCGCAGCGGGAGCGGCCAGCCGGCGATCCTGCGCGGGTTCTCGATCGGGCCCAGGCGGGTCAGCGTCGGACTCACTTTCTGCCAGGCGTTCGCCTTCGTCAGCGCCACGTTGTGGACCGGCCACGAGAAAACGAACATCTCGCCGGTCTTCTGGTGGACCCGGACGACGGCCGGCTTGGCCACGTTCACGGACTGGAGGAACTTGCCGCCGGGGCTGAAGACCTGGATTCGGTCGTTCATGTAGTCGGAGACATAGACCCGGCCCTTCGCGTCGCAGGCGACCGACGTGGCGCAGTGGAGCTGACCCGGCCCGGCCCCGGTCTCGCCTTCCTTGAGCGTGCCGGCGAAGAGCGTCGGCTTGTCGTCCTTCTCGTAGTCCATCGACATAACCGCCGAGTGGCAATCCCACCTTGACGTATCCCAGTACGTCCACGCATATCCGGCGAGGTACAGCCGGCGGCCGTCCGGGCTGAACTCGGCGCTCCAGGGGCTGACCGGGCGCGCAGGCCCTCGTCCGCCCCACTTGCCGGGGGTCATCGGGAGACTGGTTTCCGGCCCCTCGAGCGGCAGCCCGCCGGTCGAGCCGTCCGCCGCCAGACGGTTCAGCTTCAGATGCGCCAGGGCGACCCGCCGGCCGCGGACCGCCATCGTGAAAGCTGCCTGCCCCTCGGCATGGCTCCGGGGGTTGTTGTTCGTGCCCGAGGTCAGCAGCCCCGCCTGGTGATAGCCCCCTTTGACCGGAGCCCTCTGCCCCGTCTGCGCAAACGTGTGCCACTTCAGGCCGCGCACTTGGTCCAGCTTGTTGCGGGGGAACGGGTAGATCGTTCTCAGGTATTTCCCCGCGTGGTCGAACAGAATGACGTGGTCGATGACCTGTCCGTTGTAGACATAGAGGCCCTCGGGCGCGGCGCGAATCAGCGGCGTGCATTCCGAAATCCGCTTGTGCGGCGACCAGAACAGGGTCCGCTCGAGAACGGGCTTCAGGCCGAGCGAGACGCGGATCGTGGTCGCGTCCTTGTCATCGATGTAGACGCCCCGGTCATCCTTGCCATCCCACACGAGCGTTTGCCTCAGAGAGTTTTTCCGGAACGGCGGCGGCGCGTTCACCCCGAGCACCCCCGAGGCGAGGTGTCGGAGGATCTTGCCCTCCGCGTTCTCGATGGCGACTGTTGCGTCGCAGTACGCCTTGGACGCGAAGGCGATGGTGATCTTGTCGCCCTCGCGGGTGATCTTCGGCTTTTCGGTGAACTCGAAGACCTCCTTGCGCCGGATCGTGAGCTTCTCCATCTCCAGCGCCGCGGCGCCAGCCGGGAGGAAGAGGGTCAAGAGGACAAAGAGGACGGAAAGGACGGCGGTTCGCTTGCTCAGTTTCTTATTCTCCTTTTTTGGTCCCCGGCGCGCTCATCGCCCCGAACTCAGCGCTCATCACGTCTCTCTCGGGTCCGGCACGTCCTTCAGCGCGACCCTCTCTTCGACATGGTAGCCGAGCTTCACGCTGGCGATCCGTCTGTTGCCGGCGTCGGAGATGAACAGCCGCTTGTCGCTCTGCACCCCCACGTAGCAGGCGTGCATGAGAGCGACCTCATCCCCGCCGATCGAGCGTGTCTGCTTGATCACGGGATCCGGGACCAGCGGCTTCCCATCGTCCAGGTTGCCGTACTTCCCGATGCGCATGATCAGGTTGCCGTTGGTGTCCAAGACGGCCACGGTGAAGCGGTCCGGCTCCGGCGCGAAGGTGCGGGCGTAGAGGTCCAGGGCGCAGCGCGCGTTCCAGCAGGTGTCGCCGCCGCTGGAGAAGCCCCCGCCGCCATACAGCCATTCGGCGCCCTGGACCCACGCGGCGGGCTGGTGCCGGCCGGCGATCTGGCTCGGCCCGTCGGGCCCCTTGCCCTTGCCCAGCAGCACGGGGATGCGGACCCCTTCGCTGCCCCTGACGGCCCGGTCACCGGACGTGATGACCTTGCCCTTGCCGGGCTTGAACTTGATGAGCGTTTCGGTCTTGGGATTCAGCACCCGCTTCCCGTCCGGGGTGCGCGCGGGGTTGGTGAACACATAGAGGTTGTCCTCGGCGTCCATGGCCACGCCGTCGGTCATCGTGATGCCGGGCGTGGCGTCCTTGTAAACGACTTTCCCGTGCTTGTCCCAGACGTGGATCTCGCCCCAGCGCTGGCGGCCGGGATAGAGTTTCGGCATATAGCGCCGGCCGACCGGCGCGATTCCCTTCTGCTTGCGGCGGTCCGTGCCGGCGGAGAAGGCTTCGCCGTTCCAGCACTGGGCCACCAAGTACCCCTTGGGCGAAATGCTGAATCCGCCGCAACAGGTGCTGGACGGTTCCGACGGGTGGGCGCCGGGCAGAACAAGGCCGGAGATCACGTTGACCGACCGGCCATGGGCGCCTCCAACTGCCTGGCGTTTTTCTCCATAGTCCCACGGGACCTCCCGCCAGGTCTTCGTGTTGTAGCGCGTCACCACGGTCGGTGCTCGAAGATAGATCAATCCATCCATGTCAAAGCAGATTTCGTCCGCCGTGTGCGGCAAGTCCACCAGCCGCCCCTTGCCCGTCTCCGGATCGATCTCCACGGCTTGGTCTGCCGATACTCTGGGCTCGAAGACATAGAGTCTGCCCGTCTTGGAGTTGAAGACGAGGAGTTGTCGCGAGTTGGCGGCCGGAGCATCTCGAACCGTTGACTTGAGCGTCTCCTTGCCGAAGTCCTTCTTCACCGTCAGTTTGTCCCCGTCGATCACCGCAACCTTGATGGCTCCCCGCGGCCAGGAACAGTCCCTGTCTCCTGCGTTGGCGGGCTGCCACACGGCGCCGGGGACGAGCCACACCGTCGGAGGCTCGGTCCAGGGGTCCAACTCCGCCCGGTACTGCACTCCGCCAAGCTCGTGGTACATTCGGAACTTCGGCCGGTAGCCGTTGAAGGGAAGGGCATACGAGGCGATCTTCTCGCGTTTTCCCGGCGGCCCCAGCCGCACCAGCACCGCGTCACCGGTCGGGTCGGGCGCGTGGATCTTCAGCAACCATGAGAACACGTAGAGTTCTCCCGTCTTGTGATGCACGGCAACATGAGCCGGCCTGGCGATGTTTATACTTTCGGTGAGCTTGCCGTCCGGAGCGAAGATCTGAATTCGGTTGTTGCCATAATCGGCCACATAAACATTGCCCTGGCCGTCGCAGGCCAGCGACACGGGCGAGTTGAGCTGGTCCGGGCCGCTGCCGCCCTTGGCGTCCGGCTGCGTCGTGCCGACGAAGACCTTAGGCCCGGTCTGGTCGTCGAGCCTGACGCGCAGCACGGCGTGCAGCCATCGCCGTCCGCAGTAGCCGTACTTGCTCTCGTCCAGCGTTCGATAGCCGGTCAGATAAAGCCACTTCCCGTCCGGGCTCAGCGCGGCGGCGCGGGGGGAGACCCGCACCAGACTCTTCCTTCCATACATCCCCTTCTTGAATGCCTTGATGCGGAACCGGGGGCCGATCAGGTCCATCCCGCCCGTGCTTCCGTCGGTTGTCATGCGGTTGATGCCGAGGGGACCGGCGAGGGCGATATGCTTGCCGCGGACGATGAACGCCGTAGCGGCGGGAAAGTCAGGCGCGTCCTCGGCCCAGTAGTGGCCGATCGTCGGGAAGTGGGTGGTGCCGTAGCCGGAGGCCTTGTCGAAACCGGAGTTGTAGCCGCTGTTGAAAAACGTCGACTGGTAGAAGCCTTCCTTGAGCGGCACTTTCGCGCCGTCCTGCGGGGCCTGGCGCCAGCGCAGCCCCTTTACCTGCTCAATCTTGTCGGCCGGGAAGGGATACACGGTGCGGACATAGGTCCCCTCGTGGTCGAAGAGCTTCACGCTGTCCACATTGTCGCCCTCGAAGACATAGACGCCTTCCGGCGCCGGGGCGATGACCGGCTGGTTGCGGCCCCAGAGCTTGTAGGGGGTGTGGAACAGGTTCCGCTCGAACCGCGGCTTCAGCCCCAGCGAGACGCGGACCGTGCATGCGTCCTTGTCGTCGATGTACTTCCCCTGGTCGTCCTTGCCGTCCCAGACCACGGTCTGCTTCTTCGAGTTCTTCTGCAGCGGGGTGGGCGCGTTCGGACCCAGCACGCCGCTCACCACATGGCGGAGCATCTTTCCGTCTGCATTCTCCACGGCGATCGCCACGTCGCAGAATCCCTTGGTCTCGAACGTGATGGTCACCTTGTCGCCGTCCCGCGTGACCTGCGGCTTCTGCGCGAACCCGAACACCTCCTCGCGCTTCACCTTGAACTCGTCCATGTCGGCGGCCAGGCCGCTGGAAACGACAAACGGGACCCATAGCGCGAGCAGGACATATGGAATCGGCTTCCTGATTCCCTTCTCCTGTTTCACGACTTATTGCTTTCCTTCATCCATCCTTCGCACCTTTCAATGCCCGTAGTCTCCGAAGATTCATCCCCCTGCAAACTTCCGTTCGTCAAGCGGTCATGCTATTCTCTCGCGCCCCCACATGCAACCATTCTCAGGGGAGCGAGACGTGCGAGAGAATACCGATCTGGCCTTCGACTGCACCGCCTTGCTCCTTGAGCAAGATGGAGATACTGTGATGGTGACCACCTGCCGCATCAGCTCCCGGCACAGCAGCTTGCCCGCGCCGTTTGACGCCAGAGCCGGATTCATTTCGTTATGGCAGTCTTCCACGTCTGGAGACAGAAACCCGTTCAGTAGCTTGCCACTACGCTGATCTTCCCGGTAAGGCCCTTCAGTGCGATCGTTTCCGTGTCCTTGCTGAACTCCCGCCACGGCTTGCCGTTGACGGTGACGCCCGCAATCGGCGCGGTCTTCGGGTGACGCAGCCGCAACAGGACAACCTTTGGTGCGACGCGCGACGGAAGCTCAACGGTAGCGCTGATCTTGCCGTTGTCGATGTCCGAGACGATCTCATAGGCAACGGCCCCGAAGTGCGTGGGCGCGTTTCTCACGCTGATCTTCCGGCCCTGCTCGAGCCACGCCCGAGGCGTCGCCCTCGCCAGCCACAGCTCCCGGCCGGTCTCCATGAGCAGCATCATGCGGAACCGCTCGATGAAGCACGACTCCTCGTATATCTTGTCCGGCGGGCCGCCGGTCGTGTGCTCGCGGAACGTGTACCCGCCGGGCATGATGTCCACGGCGTACTGGTTGAGCATCGAGCGGATGTAGTTGGGACAGTCGTCGGCCAACAGGTGGATGTTCGCGTGGCGTTCCAGGCCGCACTGATACTGGAAACTGCCGTGCGCGAACCAGTGCTTTGCGGCGTCGAATCCGGGCGTGCGGGCCGCGACTTTCGGGTTCTCCAGCAGCAACCGGTCTTCCAGCACGTCCAGGTGCCCCTGCACACGCGCGTCGCGCGGAGGCAACAGCCCGCTGGGACTGATCAGGGGATCGGCCGACTGCACTGTGTCCCAGTAGATCGCCCCCACGTGGCCGCCGCAGCGACGCCAGCCCCACGCGCCCGACGCGAACCCGCGGACGTACGGCGCAAAGGGAATGAATGACCGGTACGTGCCGTCGCGCACCGCCACCACCGGCGTCAGCGCAATCGACCGCTCGACGCTGGCGACCAGGTCCTTCCGATACGCCTCGGCCTGCACCTCGAGCTTCGCCGCCTCGTCGGGTTCTATGTCGGCAAGCATCCCGGCCAGGCGCTTCACCGCCAGCCAGTAGTACGCCTCAGACTCGTAGTATTGCTGGTACATGCACTCGCTGTCCGGCGTCACCACGTGGGCCGGTTGCGGGCCCTTGCTCCAGAGGCGTTTGCCGCCCGGGACCACGCTCGCCAGCAACTGCCGTTGGCGAAGGATCCATTGGACGTGCGCCTTCATGCGCGGCGCGTTCTTCTTCAGCCACTCCCTGTCGCCGGTCAGAGCGTAGTGCTCGGCCAGGCTGAACATGATCGCTCCCGGGCCGAAGCTGTGGACGGCGTCCATATGTCCGCCAATGCCGCGCGGACCCTGGGCGTGAGTCATGCAGCCCTTGCCGTCCGAAAAATGCCCCAGCGGCCTGTCCGCGGGAGCCCACCCGTGGTGTCCGCCCTTGCCCGGTACGATCTTTGGGTTCATGGGCAAACGCAGCCACTGATCCAGCCCGTCGGCCGCCTCCTTGTGCATGCCCTGTATGTCCAGTGCCCGAAGTATCATGTAGGTTTCGGCTGCGAGGATGCCGAACGGGTAGTCGTTGAACGACCACTTGCCCGAGCGGTCCTTCACCGATCTCCGCAGAATGTGCCACGCGCCCAGCTTCCATTGCGCGGTCAGCCGCTTGCATGGCACGTCAATCTGCATGGCCGGCTGCAGCGGCGGCTTGGGATGCGGCGGCAGCGCCTGCCCCGGCCGCATGGCCGCCACAGCGCCTTCCCACGTCTGCTCCGGGTGTTTGCGGGTCCGCTGCCGGACCGTGCTCAGGCCCTTGCCCTTCAACTCCTTGATGAACTCCCTGGCCGACGTTGCCTGCGATCGCATGTCGAACGGCGGCGCGTGCCCGGGCGATGCACTTGCCGGGCCCCCGCCCATGGCCCGCACGAAGAACCCGTACTCGGGAGCGAGGATCGGCCCCAGCTCCAGGTCGGCCGTAAGGAACGAGAAACTGCCCCCCCTTGTCCGGACGGTGATGATCGACCTGGCCACATCCTCCGGCCGCGCGTGATACGGCCAGACCTTTCGCCAACGCGAGGTGCCCATGTAGAGGACGCTCATTCGCACCCCGCGCCGGCCCTTGCCCTTGGCAGCCGACTTCCAAGCAGCAGCGCCCGCCATCGTCGTGCCCGAATCTCCGTCCAACGGCCGCACGCCAGCCACGATCGCGTCGTACGGCTCGACGCGGCCGCCATACGGAGCCTTGGCCCTGGCGTCCTCGAAACCCCACTCAACCTCGATGTCCATGCGCTTCCATGTGTCGCTTACGAAAGCGCGGACCGCGGGGACTGCATACGCGGAGGCGTCCTTCTCGCCGGCCACGCTTGCCACAACACCCCAGGTATCAACCGGAATCGTGTACACGTATGTGCGCCCGCCGGCCTGGACCTTGGGCTTGCCGGCCTGCTTGACCGTCCGCGGGTTCCACCATGTGTGGGCCGCCTTGTCGGTTGCGTCGAAGTAACTCAGCGCCACCTGGCCGGGCGCGGGCCTGCGCGCGGCCGCGTCCGCCGGCCACGACAGCTCCACACGCCGCACCGGCCGTACTTCCTCCCACAGCAGGCCGCACAGCGCCTTTCTCACCGCCTGATGGGTCGGATCGACGGGCTGCGTGTAGGAAAGCCCCGCGTGCTGGATCATGAGCAGCCACGCTTCCGGCGGGTTCTCCAGGGCCTTGCGGTCGGCGCGGTACAGATAGGCGCTGCCGGCGATGTCGGCCGGCCGGCCCACGAGAGCGGCCAGGTCCGCAACACGCGTCTGCGACTGTGACGCCCCGGCGTACATTATGGTCAGTGCCATAACCCCTCCTGGTAAAGCCAATGTTGTTCTCATAGTGATACGCCTTCCTCCCTCGCCAGCCCGCGTATGTATTCCGCCGCCGCCACCTGCATGGCCCAAAACAAGCCCAACCATGCCAGCCCTTTCATGTTACCTCCATTCGCAACGACAATGGAACCTGGTCACTTCGAGCGATAGAACCAGATGGCTCCCTGACGCTTCGGAAGATCGAATGTGAAGCCGTCCCGCAGCACGGCGTGTCCGGTCAATTGCCGTGTTTCCCCGCTCTCTGGATTCTCGAAGAGATACCCGGAATTCGGCTGGAGTGCCTTCGGATGCACGACGAGAGAGTCGTCCGGGCACGCCGGGAGGCGGATGCCTTGGATGAATCCCCGGCCTTTCTCGGGGCAGTCGAACTGCCGCGCCACCCATCGGTCCGCCGCGCGATGAATCGGCGTGAGCGGGTAGTAGTCGCCGTTGAGCATCAACTCGGCCGCCCGGCGCCAGATGGCGAGCATCCGTTTCATCAGATCGTAGTCGTAGTCATCTCTGCGGATGTCAATGCAGCAAATGACCACCGGCCCCAGGCCGCAGTGGTAGGAGTAACTGTCCACTCGGTGGTCGTATCGCGCCGGGCCTTCCAGGTCCCAGGAGAGCGTCACCTCCTTGAAATAGGGCAGCCACTGGAACAGGATGTGATGGAAGGACAGCTTTACCGGATGATCGCCGTATCCGTAGTCTGTGTAGTGCAAGGGCACGGAGCGGCGCATGGTTTCCAGATCGTTGCGGCGTCCGCCCGAGGCGCACGAATCGATCCACAGGCCGGGGTTCCGCCCCAGCAGGTCGTCCCAGAACTGGAGATAGCCCTGCACGTGCAGGTTCTCGTTCATTCCCTGCCGGTCCTCGGCCTCATTCTCCCGCCAGTACCGGAGCGGCGGGAAGTTGTGATCCTGCCGATAGATCTTGATGCCGTTGTTCTGGATCAGCTTGCACACGTGGTCGGTCATCCACTGGCGGCATTGCGGGTTGCCCAAGTTCAGCAGGCGATCCTCCTTGCCTTCGATCTTCAACAGCCATTCCGGATGCTCGCGGTCAAGTCGTGTCCCGGGTCTTACCCGTTCCGGCTCGAACCAAATCAGCAAGTCGGCGCCGTGACGGGCGGCGCAGTCGGACACGGGCCCGAACCCGTTGGGGAAACGCTCCGGGTCCGGCTCCCACGTGCCGGTCACAGGCCATTTCCGCTTGCGCTCGTTGTCGTAGCAGGGATACCACCCCGCGTCGATCCACCAGACATCGATGGGGACACCGCGCTGCGCCCACCGCTCGATGTACCGGACCTGGTTTTCCTCGGTGGCGGCCGTGAACTCCTCGCCCTCGTCCGTTCCATGACCGACCAGCAACGGCCTCAACGGCCGGCCGTTCGGCCTCGGCAGGAGATGGTCCCGATACCATCGCCGCCAGAGATTCGCCGCCCGCGACGCGTCCCCCGCCCAGGACATCACCGTCATTCGCGGAGTGCGAATCGTCTCGTCCGGCATCAACCGCAGGTGGGTCTTCTCCTGGCCGGCCCGAACATGCACGCCGGCGGCAAGGCCGATGAAGGTGGCCGCCCACTGTGCCGGCCAGCCGATGGCGATGGACAGGCCGCAGCCCTCGAACACGATCCGGTAGTACGGAAATGCCCGATCACAAGGCCGCCCTCCCTCCGGAGCGAAACCGAGCGAGTCGCCATCGCGCAGCGGAGTCTCCTTGGACGTGTATCCTTCCTCGCTGTAGAAGTCGCCATTGCAGTGGTGCAAGACCGGTGAAGTGCCCTCGAACGAGCCGTCCAGAGCCAGAATGTCGCTGAGGACAGGCGTCACTTGACTCCCCGTATTGGCGAACCACGCCACCCATTCCACGACCGGGTAGTCGAGATATTCCATGTACTCGATTCGGAGCTTCAGTCCGGTCTTGGCGTCATGGCCCTCGAAGACCGTCTCAATGATGTTGGCGTCAATGCGGCGTCGACTGGACCTCGAGCCCCAATCCTCCGGAATGCCGGCCACTGCCTTCCCGTCCAACATGAAGGAAATGGGAAGACTGGTGGGGCTCGAGAAGAGCCGGTTGGTCCAGCCACGGCCCCGGTCCATGTCATCGAGTCTCGTACACGTCTGTATGCCTTCAGCGGTCATCTTCTACGCCCTCCTGACATGCGGCATCCCTATGCCGCCTTGCTTCTTGCGACTTGCCAAGCCATTCGATGCTGTCCCAAACTCAGTTGGGACTTCCTGAAGGCGGCGGCTCTGGATCATAAACCTATGCGGCCCCCTGTCCGTTGTCAACGACCTTCGAGTCCGAGACGGCTCTGAGAGTCCAGAGGTGTTCGTGTCCCATAATCCGGCGGAAGCGCTTCTCGGCGTCGAGGAAGGCGGACGCCGCCCAGCGCAGAACCATCCTGCCATCCTGCCATCCTTCCGCCGGCTCACGTGCCGCGTCGCACGCCGCACTTTCCTTTCCCGTGTGCGCTGGTCGTCGTGAACCGCGGGCGTTACTTCTTCTTCGGTTGCACTCGTTCCGGACCGATCAACGGTCCGCCCGCCAGAATGTAGTCGAAAAGCCGCACGGTGTTCACCATGTCGCCTCCATAGACGTAGACGCCTTGCGACGCCGGCGCGAACGCTGGCTGGTTGCGGCCGAAGCGCTTGTAGGGTGACTGATACAGCGACTTTTCGAACTGGGGCTTAAGTCCAAATGATACCCGGACGATGATGCTGTCCTTGTCGTCGACGT